>CAZEFP010000356.1:0-4365 GCA_964511565.1 uncultured Planctomycetaceae bacterium | reverse complement strand
GAGCAGCTCGAGGTGCAGGTGGGGGCCCTCGGCGACGGCGTCCTCAACGTCGCCTCCGTGCTGGTGGATGGCCTGGTCGCGGAGGCGTCGCTGGAGGCGGACGGGTCGCTCACCTTCGCCGGGCTCGGGCCCGCCACCTCGGCTCCCGCCTCCTCCGCCTCCAAGGCTCCGGAGCCCGCGCCCGGCGTACCCACGCAAGCAGCGCCGGCGGTGGCCGGGGCGGAGCCCGCTCCCTTCCAGTGGTCGTTGGACCGCGTCGAGTTGAAGGGGAGCCGGCTGGCCTTCACGGACCGCGATCTGAGCGACGGGCACCGGATCACAGCAAGCCTCGACACGGTGACCGCGGGGCCGATCTCCTCCGTCAGCGGGGCACCCGCATCCTCGGTGCTGCTCTCCGGGACGATCCCGGGGGTGGTGGAGGAGATCCGCGTGGAGGGCACGATCGAGTCGATCGTGCCGCGCTTCAAGGGGAGCGGAGGGCTCAGGCTCGACGGGGTCATCCCCGTGGAGCTGGCGCCGTACCTCGCCCTGGGGGGGATCGAGCCGGCCTTCGAACGGGGCACGTTCGAGCTGGACCAGCTCGACGTGGACGGCCTCGACTTCGCGGCCAAGGGGCTGCGTGTGACCGACTCCGGCGAGGAGCTGGCCGCGGTGGACATGGCCCGCGTGGTCGTCGGCGGAGAGGACCGGGTGACGGCCGAGCTCAGCGGCGCGCGCGGGCGCGTGCGGCGGCTGCTCGACGAGTCCATCGAAGGGGTGGGGCTGCGGTTCAATCTCGCCTCGGAACCGCCGACGCCCCCGAAGGAGCGAGGCGCCGGCGGGCCCGCGGACGCCACACCCTTCGTGCTCCCGAGCGTCTGGCTCCCGCGCCTCGACCTCCAGTTCGAGCGCCTGGAGCTGATCAGTGAGTCGAACGACCTGACCCCGGTCACGGTCGGCCCCATTTCGCTGACCGCCGGGCGGGCGGCGGGTGGGGGCGACAGCTCCGAGGCCTTCGTCGCCTCGGTCCAGGGGAAGGTCCGGGTGGCCCGGGACTTCTCCGCGTCTGTGACCCTCGACGGCTCCGAGGAGGGGCTGCTGCGCATTCGCGGGGAGACCGCGGCGCGGGGCCTGAACCTCGACCCCCTCGAGGAGTGGGTCGAACTCCTGGGCGTCCGCTCCGTCCTCCGGGACGGTGCGCTCGACGCGCGGTTCGACCTCGGGCTCAGGGCGCTGGAGGGGAGGCCCGACCTCTCGATTCAGGTCGGCCCCGTCCGGCTGGCGGACCGAGCGGGAGAGGAGGCGACGGAGTGGCTGGACCTGAAGGAGCTGCGCGTCGAGGGCGTCCGGAGTGGCGGCGACGTCACGGCAGCCATCGGGTCCATCCGGGTCGACCAGCCACGCCTCAGGCTGGAGCGAGACGGAGCCGAATGGACGGCCCTCGGTTTCCAGGTCCTCCCCCGCGGGGCGGCCGAGGAGACGCCTGAGGCACCGGCGAACCTGGAGCCCGCGGCCGAGTCGTCGCGGGCCTCCGGCTGGTTGACCCTCGGGGACGCCCAGCTGAACGGCGCCAGCGTCACCCTGGTGGACCGCGCCGACGGCGCCACGTCCGCCGTGGTCCTCGAGGCCACCCTCGCGGCCAAGGACCTGGCGCCGGGTGCCGGGGCCCCCGCCGCGACGGTCACGGCGGAGGTCGGGCTCGAGGGATCCAGATGGGCAGCCGCCGGAACCGTTCAGCCAGACCCAGCGGCGCCCTCGATGGACCTCGAGCTCACGCTGGAGGGCCTCGCGGGCGAGGCCTTGCAGCGGTTCATGCCTCCGGGCGCCCAGCTGGCCCTCGCCGACGGCGTGGCTCGCGCCAAGGTACGGGGCAGCTGGAGTCAACCCGAGGGCGGCGGCGACTCGCTCGCCATGGTGGTCGAGGACCTCGACCTGCGTGAGCGAGACGCGGGCCGCCCCCTGCTCGGCGCCTCCCTTCTACGGCTCACCGCGCCGAGGTTGGACGCCGTCGGCGGCGTCGTGGATGTCAACGACGTCACGGTCGAGGGCCTCGTGCTCGAGCTGGTGAGGCTCACCGGCGGCGGGCTCCGGGTCGCTGGCGTGAATCTCCTGCCCGCCGAACCAAGCGAGCCGTCGGCGGCCGCGACGGATCCGTCTCCGTCGGTGAGCCGCCGCCTCCAGAGCGTCCGGGTGGGGGCGCTCGACCTGGGGCTGAAGGAGCTGCGGCTGTCGACGGAGGGGGGCGATGAGGCGCCCTTCGTGGCGAAGTCGCGGGTGAGGCTCAAGGACGCCGTCGAGTTCGATGGAGAGGACTTCCTGGACGACGCCCCCCCCGTGGAGCTCGAGCTGACCGCGAGCGCGGAGCCCGGTCGAACCGAGCTCACCCTCGATCTCGCGCTCTCGCCCTTCGACCCCGAACCGGAGTTCGATGCCCGCATCCAGGTCGACGGTCTCGACGGGTCCTTCATCCGTTCGGTCTTCCCCGAGCGCCAGGTCTCAGAGGGCGAGGCGGCCCTCGACGGCGGCAGCTTCTCCGCGTCGATCCAGAGCGAGCTCCGCTGGCGGCGGAGCGGCCCCCTGGACTTCGACCTGCGGGGCGGCTTCGGCCTCGGGCTCGAGGTGAACGACCTCGCCCTGCGGCGCCGCGCGGACGGTCCGGTGGACCTCGGTCTCGACCTGCTCTCCCTGGACGCCAGCGCCATCGCTCCCCGCGCTGGCCGCTATCAGTTCCAGCGCGTCGAGATCGAGAACCCACGGGCGATCGTGCACCGGGTCGAGGCCGGACTCGAGGTCGCCGGCCTGCTGGTGGTCCCGAGCTCCGACGAGTCCGGCGCGCCTGAGGCTTCCACCGAGGCAGCAAGCACGGATGCGACCGGTGACGCGCTCGAGGGCCGGAGCGCCACCGACGGGCGAGGCCCTGGGGAGACCGTCGCCGAAGGAGCGGCCCCTGGTGAGCCCTCGACCGAGGTCGTCCAGGAGAGCGACCCGGCGCCACCCCGGATCAACCTCGCCATCGACGACCTCCTGCTCAGGGACCTGGACGTCCTCTACGAGGACCGGACCGTGACGCCCGTGCTCGCGATCCCCCTGGTGGCGCTGGACGCGGAGGTGCGGGGGCTCAGCAGCCGGATGCTCTTCGAGCCCCGGCCCCTGCGCTACTCACTCTCACTGGGTGGCGGCAAGGTCTCCTTGCCCGTGCGGCTGGCCCAGACCTCGCTGATCCGAGGCATGGCGGAGGGCGTCGCCGGCGCCGTTTCCTCTCGCGAGGCGGAGGTCGTCACCTACGAGGAGCGGCCGCTGTTCCGCGAGCTGGTCTCGTCCGGCCAGCTCACCTTCTATCCGTCCACCTCCGGGTGGGTGCAGGGCTCGCTCCAGGGGTTCGAGCTGACCGCCCTACGCGGCGCGGCCATCGCCTCCGGGATCGACATCGGAGACGGTGTCCTCGACGTGAATTCACGGACCCGGCTCTCGGGGAGTCAGGGGGGACACGTGGACTCGACCGTGAGCCTCTCCTACCTCTCCCTGTCGGAGCCGGACGGAGGGCCGATCTCCCGCTTCCTCAAGCTGCCGGCGCCCCTGGACACCGTGATCTTCGTGCTGAAGAACGAGCAGGGGGAGATCCGCCTGCCGCTCGCGTTCGACTTCGGTGACGGCTCGAACATGGGGTTCGCGGAGATCTCCGCCAAGGCCTCCGCCGCCTTCCTGCGGCTGGTGACCGAGGCCCTGGCCGCAGCGCCCCTCCGAGCGGTCGGCTCGGTGACGGACGTGGTCGGGCTCGGTGGCCTGGTCGGAGGGCGGGACCGTACACCGAAGTACGCGGGGATGAAGGCGGAGGTCGACTTCGAGGTGGGCAGCGCCCACGTGGACCTGCAGCTCCCACCGGCGCTCAAGGCCATCGTGAAGGCGATGGCCGAGGACCCGCTGCTCGAGCTCGAGGGCTCCCATCGGTTCGGTGAGGCCGACATCGAGCGCGCGCGTGAACTGGCGAACCCCGACAGCGACGTGGCGCTCAAGCTCCTCCAGTCCCTGCGCAGAAGGCGCGACGTCCTCGCGAGGGAGCGCGGAGAGCTGGCCGCGGAGGCACGCTCCTCGCTGGCGCTCGGCCGGACCGACGCCTTCCAGCGAGCCCAGGCCGACCTGGTGCAGCGATCCCGGGAGCTCGGAGAGGTCGAGAGCCGGGTGGATCAGGTCGCCGCGCTGCTGGGACGGAACGCGTCCGGCAAGGCTGACCGGCGCCGCAAGCGTGTGGCGCTGGACCTCGCGCAATCGCGCATGGATGCCCTGATGCGCGCGCTGATTCGGGCCGGCGTGGATCAGACCAGGGTCAACCTCAAGCGGCCCAGGTACCAGAAGCCTGATCCAGCGGAGATCCGCGCCCTGAGCCAG
>CAZEFP010000355.1:0-4367 GCA_964511565.1 uncultured Planctomycetaceae bacterium | reverse complement strand
GAGATCATGCGCTACTTCGGTCAGATGCTCGAAGACGGTCGGCACATCTTCGACCTCGCGACCGGGGCGCTGCTCGGAGGGACGGACGCGGACTCCATCCGGAGCGACATCTGGGGGACCGACAAGCGGATCAACAGCAATGAGCGGCGGATCCGGCGGCGCATCCTCACGCACCTCACCGCGTTCGGCGCGGAGGGCGTCGGCGGGCACCTGGCGATGATGAGCATCGTCCGTGACGCGGAGCGTATCGGCGACTACGCCAAGAACCTGTTCGAGCTCGGGGCCCTCGGCGGGGAAGTCCCCGCGGGATACAGGGAGGACCTGATCGAGCTGCGGGATCGGATCTCCCGGATGCTCGCGAAGGCGCGGAACATCTACGACACGGAGGACGAGGCCTCGGCCCGCGCCTTCGGACAGGACGCCGATGCCGTGTGCCGCCGATGCGACGAGCAGATCGAGGCCATCATCGCGGGGGACGGGCCCGGGGGCGCGGCGGCCACCGGCGCGCTCGCCTATCGGTACCTGAAGCGGGTCACCGCCCACTCGGCCAACGTGGTCACCAGCGTCCTCGTCCCCGTGGACCAGCTGGGCTACTGGGACGAGGACGACGGCGCCGCCTCCTGAGCGGCCCGCGGGGCCCGGCCCTTCAGGCGAAGTTCAGCAGCTCGTGGTCGGGGTTCTGTTGCGTCGCGATCCGCTTGTCGAGATCGCTGACGAAGAGGACCACCCGGCGGCCGCGGTCGTCCCGGGCCAGGAGTGAGTTGGTCGGCGCCTTGAACGCGTCCTCGTCCCCGGAGACCCAGGCGCTGGACGAGTAGGGGAGCGCGGTGAGCCGGGTCTCCACGGCGTACTCGTCCTTGAGTCGGTACTGCAGGGACTCGAACTGCAGGGCGCCCACCGCACCGATCAGCGGCTCCTTGGGTCCGACGTCGGGCCACAGCTGCTGGACGGCCCCCTCGGTGATGAGGTTCTTCATGCCCTTGTCGAACTTCTTGCGGTCCGAGGTGGTGAGCGGCGCGATGCGCGCGAACAGCTCGGGCTGGAACTGGGGCAGGGGCTTGTGGGCGAAGCCGACCGAGTCGGAGAGGGTGTCGCCGATCTGGTAGAGCCCCTTGCCGACGAGGCCCACCACGTCGCCGGCGAAGGCCTCCTCGATGGAGTGGCGCTCCTTGGCGACGATGCTCTGGGGGCGGGCCAGGCGGACCTTCTTGCCGAGGCGCCGGTGGTTGACCTGGAGGTCGGGGGTGTAGCGCCCCGAGCAGATGCGCATGAAGGACACGCAGTCACGGTGCCGCGGGTCCATGTTCGCCTGGATCTTGAAGATGAAGGCGCTGAAGGGCTCGTCCGCCTCGCGCATGACCTCCTCGCCGCCGTCCTCGTCCACCATGCGGCCGGACGGCGCGGGCGCGAGCTCGACGAAGGCGTCGAAGAACGGCTCGAGGCCGAAGTTGGTGAGTGCCGAGCCGAAGAAGGTGGGCGTGACCTCCCCGCGCAGGAAGCGGTCCAGCTCCATCTCGTTCCCGGCCACCTCGAGGAGCTCGAGCTCGTCCCGCACGCGGGCGACCTCCTCGGCGCCGAGCCGCTCCTCCGCGACGGGGGAGGCCAGCGGGATCCGCTCGACCTCGGACTTCTGGCTGCCGCCGGCGGCGGTCTTCTCGAAGAGCATGAGCTCCCCGGTCCGCCGGTCCACCACGCCCCGGAAGCCGCGGCCTGAGCCCACGGGCCAGTTCATGGCGGTGCTCTGGATGCCGAGCGCCTCCTCGACCTCGGCCATGAGGTCGAGGGGGTCGCGCCCGGGGAGGTCGAGCTTGTTGACGAAGGTGAGGATCGGGATACCCCGAAGGCGGCAGACCTCGAACAGCTTGCGGGTCTGGGCCTCCACGCCCTTGCTGGCGTCGAGGACCATGATGGCGGAGTCCGCGGCCGTCAGCGTCCGGAAGGTGTCCTCGCTGAAGTCCTCGTGCCCCGGCGTGTCGAGGACGTTGATCACGTGCCCTCGATACTGGAACTGCATCGCCGAGGAGGTGATGGAGATCCCCCGCGCCTGCTCCATCCCCATCCAGTCCGAGGTGGCGAGCTTGCCCTTGCGGTTCTTCACGAGCCCCGCGCTCTGCACGACGCCGGAGTAGAGGAGCAGCTTCTCCGTCAGGGTGGTCTTGCCGGCGTCGGGGTGCGAGATGATCGCGAAGGTCCGCCGTCGGGAGATCTCCCGCTGGATTCTGGGGTCGGTGGTCATGCTGGCGTTGGCCGGAGGGCGCTCCCGGCGCGGGGCGCGGCCGTGACCTGCCGCCGGGCGGGGCCGGGTGCGGCGCGGTCAGGGCCGAACACTCTACGGCCCCGGGGCCTCCCCCGGGCCGCCCCTGCGGGCTCTCTTGACCTGGATGCCGGTCCGCGTCGGGCGCGGCCTCCACCGCCCGCCGCGTGCGCCGACGGACTCAGCGGGGGGGCGTGAGCCGGACGCCAGAGAAGAAGCGCTCCGCCGCCGCGCCGGTGCCCCTCGGCTCCGTGGACGGGCGCCGCGTCGAGTAGAGCAGGGCGATCGAGCGTCGGGTGTCCTGGGGGTGCAGGAACCAGCAACCGCGGTTCTCGACCCTCAGGGTACGCCCCTCGGCCGCAGGGGCGCCCCGGTCGAGGAACGTCTCGGTGTACTCCACGCAGAAGGCTCCGTGGCGCCGGGTGAGCCGGGCCTCGCAGCTGGCGCCGATCGCGCGCTCGGAGTCGCGCCCTTCGATGAGCACCCGCTCCACGTGCTTCAGGAAGCCCGCAGGCGTGGCGAAGGCGAGCTCGGACTCGCCCTCGGCGACCGAGGCGATGGTGGAGACCGCCGCGTCGTTGTAGCGCCGGGCGAACACGACGTTGCTGGGGTCCTCCGCCACCAGGTACCAGTTCGTCCCCTGGGGGGGGAGCACCGTGAGGCCCTCCAGCGCCAGCGGCGTGGCGGGATCGGTCACGGGCCGGGACCATCTCGACGCGCCGCAGGAGCACAGGGCGAGGAGGGCGACGCCGATCGGGAGGGCGAGGTGGCGGAGCTTCATGCGCGCCACCCTAGCAAGCGAGGGGCCGCGGCGCCGTGGGGGATCGCCGCTGCGCGTCGAGCTCAGGCTGCGTCGAAGCGGAGCTCGCCGCCGCGGGCGCGGACCACGACCTCGTCGCCGCTGCCGGAGAGCAGCACGTCGGAGAGGCGGGGCTCGATCTCGCGCTGGATCACGCGCCGCAGCTCGCGGGCGCCGCACTCGGGGCGGAACCCGCGCCCGGCGACCCAGCTGGCGACGGCCCGGGTGAAGCGAACGCGCATGCCTCGGCCCGCGCCGCGCTCGGCGAGTTCGGCGAGCTTCTTCTGGGCGACGCGCTCCACCGTCTGTCGGGAGAGCTCGTCGAACACGACGATGTCGCCGATGCGGCCCAGGAACTCCGGTGAGAAGGTCCGAGCGAGGGCATCCTCGGTGATGACCTCGAGGGCGGCGCGGCCGATGGTCGGGGCGCCGCCGAAGCCCACGGCCCGCGTCGCCGAGGTGACCTCCTCGGCGCCGCAGTTGGACGTCATGACGATGATGGTCCGCTCGAAGGAGACGCGGCGGCCCTTGCTGTCCGTCAGGGCGCCCTCCTCCATGATCTGGAGCATCAGGTTGTGCAGCTTGGGGTGGGCCTTCTCCACCTCGTCGAACAGGACCACGCACTCGGGCTCCGCTGCGACCGCGTCGGTCAGCTGGCCGCCGTCGTCGTGGCCGACGTAGCCGGGGGGGGAGCCGATGAGCTTGGAGTACTCGTGGGCGAGGGCGAATTCGGAGCAGTCGATGCGCACGAGCCCCTTGCTTCCGCCACGGGAGAAGAGGCGCTCCGCCATGCGGCGTGCGAGCTCGGTCTTGCCCGTCCCGGTCCTGCCTGGGAAGAGGAAGGACGCGAGGGGACGGCCCGGCTCACCCAGACCTGCGGCGCAGGCGCGGACGGCGCGCGCGACGCTGTCGATGGCCCGGTCCTGGCCGAGGACGTCCCGCTTGAGGTCGCGACCCAGGGTCCTGGCGGCACCCCGCAGGTGATCCAGGAGGGCCTCGCGGGCCTGGGCGCCCTCGTCCCCGGCGGCGGTCTGGGGCCTGACGGCGGAGCCCGCGTCCACGGTCAGGCGGACCTCGTGGATGTCGAGCCCCGGGTTGACCTCGACGCACAGCTGGTAGAGGAGGTCCTCGACCATCAGGGGGTCGTCCGGGAACAGGCGCTCGAGGCGGCCATCGAGATCCCCTCGGAACTCGGGCATGCAGGCCTCGATGACCATCTTGCGGTACCCCGCCCGGCCCAGGCCCGGGCGGTCCCGGAGGGTCAGCGCCCCCTCGTCCAGCGCGAGGATCTGCACGAAGCAGTCCGCGAGGTCG
>CAZEFP010000354.1:0-4368 GCA_964511565.1 uncultured Planctomycetaceae bacterium | reverse complement strand
TCCTCGTGGGGGAGATCCGGGACCTCGAGACCGCGGAGATCGCCATCCAGGCGGCTCTGACCGGGCACCTCGTCTTCTCCACGCTGCACACCAACGACGCGCCGAGCGCCCTCACCAGGCTGGCGGACCTGGGGGTCAAGCCGTTCCTGGTGTCGGCCTCGGTCCAGGGCGTGCTCGCCCAGCGGCTCGTGCGGCGTCTGTGCGGGGACTGCGCCGAGTCGTACACGCCGTCCTCCGCGGAGGTCAACGCGCTCGGGCTCGACCCCGACACGGTCCTCGCGCCGGGGAGCGACGTCCGGTTCAAGCGGCCGCGCGGCTGTCGGAGCTGCGAGGGGAGCGGGTACCAGGGCCGGGTGGCGCTGTACGAGCTCATGAGCATGGACAACACCATCCGCGACATGACCTTCCGGGGCGCGGCCCAGGGGGATGTCCGCCGGACCGCCGAGGCTTCGGGCGCCCTGCGGGGCCTGGTCGAGGACGGGGCGCGGAAGGTCGCCGAGGGGGTCACCAGCGTCACCGAGGTGCTCCGCGTCGTGGGCACCGATGGCCTGAGTCCAGAGGAGGAGGCGTCCCTCTCGGCCTGACGGCCGGCGTCTTCGAGGATGCAGCGGGCGAAGGCCCCACGAGCTCCCATGAATGCCAAGGAATTGATGTCCCTTTCGATCGAGGTTGGCGCCTCGGACCTCCACCTCAACCCTGGCCGCCCTCCGGTGGGGCGGGTGGACGGCAAGCTCGTGTCCCTCTCCACGGACACGATCGACGACGCCACCGTCGAGGGCTGGTGCCGCGAGCTCTGCGACGACAAGCACTGGGCCGAGCTCCAGGAGATTGGCACCACCGACATCGGCCTGGCGCACGAGTCGGGCACTCGCTTCCGGGTGAGCTGCATGAAGCAGCGCGGGCGCTTCACGGCCATCCTGCGCCTGATCCCCAGCGAGCTTCTGACCTTCGATCAGATCGGGCTCCCTGAGACGGTGCAGCAGCTCCTGCGGCGGCCCCGCGGCCTGATCCTCGTCACGGGCCCGACGGGCTCCGGTAAGTCCACGACGCTGGCGACGATGATCGACTGGATCAACCAGAGCCTGGACCGCCACATCATCACGATCGAGGACCCGATCGAGTTCTACCACCGCCACGGCCAGGGGCTCGTCACCCAGCGAGAGGTCGGGCAGGACGTGCCGGACTTCCCCGAGGCCATGCGCCGGGCGCTGCGCCAGGACCCCGACGTGATCCTGCTCGGGGAGATGCGCGACCTCGACACCATCTCTGCCGCGCTGACCGCGGCCGAGACCGGGCACCTGGTCTTCGGAACGCTGCACACCACGGGGAGCGCCCGGACCATCAACCGGATCATCGACGCCTACCCCGCGAACCAGCAGGAGCAGGTGCGGGCCCAGCTGAGCGTCTCGCTGGTGGCCGTCGTGAGCCAGGTGCTCATGCCGAAGGACGGGGGCAAGGGGCGCGTGGCCGGGTTCGAGGTGATGATCAACAACCCCGCCATCGCCAACCTCATCCGGAAGAACGAGACCAACAAGATCCAATCCACCATCCAGACCTCTAAGCGCATGGGGATGATCACGCTGGATGACTACCTGATGGACCTCCTCCGCAGCGGAGAGATCTCTGCGCAGACGGCGCTCGACTACGCACAGGATCCCAAGGACCTGGAGGCGCGCCTGTGACCGACGGTGGTTCCTCACCGGCCCGCCCGCTCCTGGGACAGGTCCTGAAGGCGCGCGGGATCATCCGCGAGAGCCAGGTGCAGGCGGCCCTCGCGGAGCAGCGCACCCACGGCGGCCTGATCGGCCAGGCCCTGGTCGAGATGGGGGCGTGCACCCCCGGGGACATCGCCCTCGCCCTCGCCGAACAGGCGGGGATGGAGACGGTGGACCTGACCCACGAGCGTCCCACCGAGGAGGCCGTCGGCACCATCGACGGGTCCGCGGCCCATGCGTACGGGGTGCTGCCCCTGCGCCTGGAGGGTGACGTGCTGCTCGTCGCGCTCGCGGACCCCATGAACACCGCGGTCCTGGAGGACCTCTCGTTCACCACCGGCTACGAGACCCGCGCAGTGGTCGCCGATGGGGAGCTGATCCGCTCCCTGGTCCTCGAGCTGTACGGCGAGGAGTCGACGCTGGCGGACGCGATCGCTGACGCGGCGAACGCCTCGCTCGGCGACGCGGAGAGCGCCGCCCAGAGCAAGCCCGTGGTGCGCCTCCTCAACTCGATCCTGCACCGCGCGATCCGCGACCGCGCGAGCGATGTGCACTTCGAGGTCTACGAGGACGTGTTCCGGATCCGGTACCGGGTCGACGGAGCGCTCTACGAGGTCGAGGCCCCGCCGCCGCACCTGGCGGTCCCCCTCGTCAGCCGGATCAAGGTGATGGCGGACCTAGACATCACCGAGGCGCGGGTCCCCCAGGACGGCCGGATCGAGCTGGCCATCGACGGCCGCCCCGTGGACCTCCGGGTGGCGACGCTCCCTGGCGCCTCCGGTGAGGGGTGTGTGATGCGTGTCCTCGACCGCTCGGCCGTGAGCCTGGACCTCAAGGCGCTCGGGCTCCAGCCCCACGACGAGGCGGCGCTCCGCGCGATGACGACGCTGCCCCACGGCATCGTGCTCGTCACCGGACCCACGGGCTCGGGGAAGACGACCACGCTGTACGCGATGCTGTCCGAGGCGAACTCCCCCGACACGAAGATCATCACGGTGGAGGACCCGGTCGAGTACGACATCGACGGCATCGTCCAGGTGCCGATCAACGACGAGATCGGCGTCACCTACGCGAGCGTCCTGCGCTCCATCCTGCGCCAGGACCCGGACAAGATCCTGGTGGGGGAGATCCGCGATCAGGAGACCGGGGCGACGGCGGTGGAGGCCAGCCTCACCGGGCACACGGTCTTCGCGACCATCCACACCAACGACGCGCCGAGCACCGTGACCCGGCTGGTCGACATGGGGGTGGAGCCGTTCCTCATCTCGGCGACCCTCGAGTCGGTGGTGGCTCAGCGCCTGGTGCGCTCGGTGTGCGCGGACTGCCGCGTGGAGTTCGAGCCGGACGAGGACGTGCTGATGGAGCTCGGCCCCGACGCGGACCTGGTCCGCGGCCGGACGCTCTCCTACGGCAAGGGGTGCGACAAGTGCCACCACACCGGGTACCGCGGCCGGACCGGGCTGTTCGAGATCATGACGATCGACGACGAGATCCGCCGGCTCATCGAGGCCAACGCCTCGATCGAGGAGCTGCGAGAGGCCGCGCTCACGGGCGGCATGAGGTCCCTCAGGGAGGCCGGCCTGCGGGCGGCCGCCGAGGGACGAACCACGATCGAAGAAGTCCTCCGGGAGACCCTCGTCTGATATGGCCAAGCGAATCCAGCGATCCACCCCCGCGCCGAAGCGCGCAGCGGCAGCCGGCGGACCCGTCGACGCCCCCGTCCGGAAGGGGCGGGGCGGCAGGGTCAATGCGGCCCTGGTCACCGACTTCACCGTGCAGCTGGCCACGCTGTCGGACGCGGGGATCCCCGTGGTGAAGGCGCTCACCATCCTCGAGGGCCAGACCGAGCCCGGGCCGTTCAAGGACATCCTCCGGGAGATCACCGAGGACGTCTCCGGTGGCGCGCCGCTCTCCGACGCCCTCGCCAAGCACGACAAGGTCTTCGACACGCTCTACTCCTCGATGGTGCGCGCCGGGGAGGTCGGCGGTGTGCTGGACCGGGTGCTCGACCGCCTGGCGGAGTTCCGCGAGAAGGCCGCCGACATCCGGTCGAAGATCAAGCAGGCCGTCATCTACCCGGCGATCCTGATCCTCGTCTCCATCGGCGTCGTGTCGGCGGTGATCATCTTCGTGATCCCGACCTTCAACGAGATCTTCACCAGCTTCGACGTGGAGCTCCCCGAGCCCACCCGCATCCTGTTGGGAATCAGCGACTTCATGACGTCGTTCTGGTACGTCGTGTTCGGCGTTCCGATCCTGGCCTTCATCGGTCACAAGGTCGCTGTCGGGCGCAACCGCGGCTACCGGCGTGGGTGGCACGCGCTGCTCCTCAAGGTCCCGTTCCTGGGGACGGTGCTCAACCGGTCCATGACGGCCATGTTCGCACGGACCTTCGGGACCCTCGTGCAGGCGGGGGTGCCCCACCTGGACGCCCTCGGCATCGTCCGCGACGCCAGCGGCAACGAGGTCCTCGTGGACGCCGTCGAGGACATCCGGCGGACCGTGCGCGAGGGCGAGGGGATCGCCCGGCCCATGGGGGAGACCGGCCTCTTCGATGACGTGGTCACCAACATGGTGGACGTCGGTGAGGAGACGGGGGAGCTGGACTCGATGCTCCTCAAGGTCGCGGACGCCTACGACGATCAGGTGGACA
>CAZEFP010000353.1:0-4396 GCA_964511565.1 uncultured Planctomycetaceae bacterium | reverse complement strand
CGTAGCCGTAGAGGTAGCCACCGGCGGGGTCAAAGACGTTGGCGTAGATGATCCAGCCCTCGTTCGAGAGCGCGTCGCCGTTGTTGATGTCCAGGCCGTCGAAGTCCTGGGCATAGGGGTTCATCGTGGGCGGGGGCGGCGGGGGGCCCTGCCACTCGATGTTGTCGTACACGCGCCGCGAGTCATCGTTGTTGGAGCAGCGGTTGGTGAAGCCGACCTGGAGGATGTGACCGCCCCAGGCGGAGTCGATCGTGACGCTGGTGCTCGCGCTGGTCCAGTTCACGCAGTCCGCGCCGGTGGTGTCGATCGGGTCGTAGTACACCGTGGCGAAGCCGCTCGCGGGATCGAGGACCTTGATGAAGGCGGCCGTCGTCGTCCCCGCGGGGTTGGCGTCGCAGTTGGCCTTCAGGTAGTCGAAGTCAAGCGTCCAGGTGTCCCCGAAGCTGTCGGCGCTGATGTTCTGCTCGAAGAACGTGTTCGTCTCGAGGATGTTGCCGTTGCCGTGGTCGCCGGTGTTGTTGTAGTTGCTGTTGGTCTGCAGCGACTGGCCGTTGCTAGGCGTGCCGAGGCCGGAGACGAGCAGAGCGCATTCGCCCTCCGTGTTGTTCGGCGGGAAGACCCCGTAACCGCCGAGGTAGTTGCCGCCGGGGTCGAAGATCGTGACGTAGTTCACGAAGCCGAGGTCGCTGATCCCGGGTCCAGGTGAGGTCGGGTCAGCGCCCTCGAAGTCGATGGAGCGGACCTGCAGCTGCGCGCTGGCAGTGGAGCCCAGGGCCGCGAACACGGCCGCCGTAAAGAGTGAGCGAGAGAGATTCATCTGTAGATGGAGACGTTGCTGGTGAGCGAATCGAGAGTCATCGGGGCGAGCGGCCGGCAGGCTGCCGACGAAGATGGGGCCTCGCCTGAACGCTCCAAAAATATCCTCGCCCTCGCTGGTCGGGTCGCTCCATCGTCGACCGGACTCGGCATATGCGCCGAATCGGGTCAGGCAATTTGACGCACTGCGACAATGGGACGCGCCCCACCCGGCGGGTCAACGGGAATCGGCGCTCAGTCGCTGGAGAAACTCGCGGGCGACGGCGTCGGCCAGTGGCAGGCCGCGGTCGCTCAGGCGGACGCGGCCTGCCGAGGGCTCCAGCAGTCCGTCTCCTTGGAGGCGCGTGGCCAGGGCCGCCGCGGCATCGATCGCGCCCTGGGAGGCTGCGGCGGTGCGGGCCGCTGCGGAGGGGTCGACCCCCTCGCGGAGTCTCAGGCCCAGCCACCAGCACTCGGCGAGCCGGGCGTACTCGTCGGGCTCCTCACTCCAGTCCGTGGCGTGCCCATGGCCTTGAATCCTGCGCAGGTATGGGCTGATCGCGCGGGGGTTCCCCGAGCGCGTGTGCTCCACCTTGCTCACGGCCCCCGGTCCGATCCCCACGTACTCCCCGTTCCGCCAGTAGTTCACGTTGTGACTGCACTGCTCGCCGGGTCGGGCGTGGTTCGAGATCTCGTAGGCCTCGAGCCCGCGCCCGGAGGCGAGCTCTCGGGTGGCGTGGAACATCTCCAGCTCGACCTCCTCCTCGGCCGCCTGGAGGCGGCCACGGTCGAGCCAGCGCTTGAAGCGAGTGTCCTCCTCGAAGGTGAGGTTGTACGCGGAGAGGTGATCGGGCCGGAGATCGAGGACCCGTGCGAGGTCGGCGCGCCAGGTCGCGGCGGTCTGGCCGGGGATCGCGTAGATCAGGTCGACGTTGATGTGCTCGATCCCCGCCTCCCGCGCGGACTCGTAGGCGCGGAAGGAGTCGGCGGCCGTGTGGACGCGGCCAAAGAGCTCGAGGGTCTTGTCGTCGAGGGACTGGAAGCCGATGGAGATGCGGGGGACGCCGAGGTCGAGGAGGCAGCGTGCCTTGTCGATGTCCAGGCTCTCGGGGTTGCACTCCGCGGTGACCTCATCCGCGCTCTCCCGCCAGCCGGTGATCCCCTGGAGCCCGTCCAGGAGGGCCGTGAGCTGGGCGGAGCTGAGCAGCGAGGGCGTCCCGCCGCCCAGGAAGAGGGTTCGGGGTCGCGACGGCGCGCGGACCTCGGCCTCGCGCAGGATCGCCGCGATCATCCCATCGATGTCCTGTCCCTCATCGGGCACGGAGAAGAAGTCGCAGTAGTGGCACTTGGTGGCGCAGAAGGGGAGGTGTACGTAGAGCGCCGTGCCCTCCACCGCGGCCGGTGGGGCGGGGACCCGAGGCGCTCCTCGCAGGGCGCTGAGGGACTGGCCCGCGACGTGTTCGTGATGCTCTTCCATAGGGTGGCCGCGGCCGGGGGGGGGCGCCCCGCGCGGGTGCTCAGCGCGCCAGGCGTAGCACCAGAGTCTGTTCGCTCGCCGGCTGGAGGGAGACGCTCGCCGTCCCGAGGTCCACGAATCGCGCCTTGAGGTCGATGCCCTTCGCGATGACCTTGGTGGGCAGGGCGGGAAGCCCCACGAGTTCGAAGATGAGCTCCGCACCATCGGACGTGACCCCCTCGGCCCTCCGTTCGATCATCCCGCCGGCGAGGGTTCCCCGCTCGCCCGCATCGTGGAACAGGGCGAGCGCCTTGAGGGCCTCGCGCCCTTCGCCGGTCACGCGAACCGTGAGCGTCGCTCCAGGCCAGAGCAGCAGCTCCTTCTCCTGTTCACGGGTCGGATCGACCCAGACGGTCATGGGCGCGTACCCGTCCCGCGCGACCCGAACCCACACCGGCGTCGGGGACTCGATCCACGGGAGGTCGAGGGGGGAGCTCGCGTCCTCGAGCACGACCTCCTCGGTGTCCGCCTGGCCGCGGAGGGTGACCGGGTCACGCTTCTCCGCGACGGTGACGCGAAGACCCGACAGGTGGGCCCCGGTCGGGCCATCACGGACGAGGAGGCGGTTGAGCGGGAAGGGGGAGCCCACGAGGGCGTAGGGGCTGTCCACCGGCGTGAAGGCCGCCGCGAGCCCCTCGAATCGGACGCGCTGACCGTTGAAGACGCCGCCCTTGAGCCTCACGCGGCTGCGATCCGGGATCTCGAGAGAGAACCTCCCCTCGCGGACCTCGAGCTGGGCGCTCTCGGAGGCCCCGCGGGTCAGCACCTCGAGCTCGATGGACCCTGTCACCACCGGGGTCGGGAGCGCGCCGTCGATCTGCAGGAGCGCCTCCCCCTCGAAGGACCTCATGGGGGCCGGTGAGGGCAGCGTTCCACCGTTGGAACGGCCCAGGCCCCCGGGCCCTGCGGTCGCCACCTCGGTCTCGGGGCCCGGACTGGCGAGCTGACCGATCGCCGCAGCCGCAGCCTCGCCGGGTTCACCCCGTGGCAGGACCATCTCGACGTCCTCGGAGGGGGCCTCCCCGGGGCTCGACTCACCGAAGACGGTCCAGCCGAGGAGCGCCAGCGCGGCGAGGAGCAGCGCGGCGGGGAGGATCCTGAGGATGGCCCGCATCCCCCCATTGTCGCCCAATGGGGAGGCCACGTCGACCGGGGAAGCTCAGCTGGCTTCCCGGAGGGGCTCGCCGCTGTATTCGGACAGGCTCTTCACGATGGAGGCGTAGCCCAGCCCATGGGCTCGCTGGAGCTCCTGGCCCTCGGGGTCGACCTCCGCCCCCCAGCGGAGGAGGAGGTCCACGATGGGGAGCAGCTCGGCCTCGTCATAGGGCCGCACCTCGAAGCCGCCCCCTTCCAGCCGGAAGTACGCCCGGGCAGAGATCGCCGCGCCAAGGGCGCTCGGACCCGTCTCCGAGCGGTGGTTCGGGTCGGCGCCACCCTCCAGCAGCGCCCTGCACGCGAGCCGATGCGCCGAGCTCGCGGCGTAGAGGAGGGGGGTGAAGCCCTGACGATCCTCGTGGTCCACCGACGCGCCCGCATCGAGGAGAGCGGCGACGATGCCGTGGTGCCCGGCGAGGGCGGCGCGGCAGAGCGCGGTCATCCCGGTGCTGGACTCGGGCGAGTCCACGGGCAGCCCGGCGCGGATGAGGTCCTCGATGAGGTCCTCAGCACCCGCCTGGGCCGCCAGGGACAGGGCGTTCATGCCGCCCGGGCCCTCGAGGGAGACGTCCGCGCCCCCTGCGATCAGGCCCTGGGCCACGGCGACGTGGCCCAGCGCACAGGCGATGGGAAGGGCCTGCCCGATGTCGCCCTCGGCGTCGAGGAGCAGCTGAGTGATCTCCACGTGGCCCGTGGCCGCGGCGAGCATGAGTGGAGTCCACCCCGAGGTCGCGGGGCGGTCGTCCACGGTCGAGCAGAGGTCCTCGAGCAGGTCGCCATCGCGGATCGCCTCCACGTCGCCCAGCTCGATGGACGACAGCAGGCGCCTGCCCCTGTGTCCCCCGGTCACGGGTCGATCGGTCGCTGCTCGGTCGTCGTTCTTGCTGGCCATGATTCAGATCTGGGTCCCGAGTCCTCCGTTGGGAGCCA
>CAZEFP010000352.1:0-4398 GCA_964511565.1 uncultured Planctomycetaceae bacterium | reverse complement strand
TCGCGGACAGCACGTCCGCGTCCCCGTCCCCGTCCAGGTCGGTGGCGTGGACCGACCCGGCCCCGTCCGCGCTCGTCGTGATCACCTGCTGGGCACCAAAGACGCCGCCTCCCTGGTTCTCGTACCACGCGATCTTGTCGTCGAAGTAGCTCGCAGACAGCACGTCCGCGTCCCCGTCCCCGTCCAGGTCGGTGGCGTAGACCGAGCCTGAGCCGTCCGCGCTCGTCGTGATCACCTGCTGGGGCCCGAAGACGCCCCCGCCCAGATTCTCGTACCACGCGATCTTGTCGTCGTTCTCGCTCGCCGACAACACGTCCGCGTCTCCGTCCCCGTCCAGGTCGGTGGCGTAGACCGACCTGGCGCGGGCCGCGCTCGTCGCGATGACCTGCTGCGCGCCGAAGGCCCCCCCGCCCTGGTTCTCGTACCACGCGATCGTGTTGTCGTAGAGGCTCGCGGACAGCACGTCCGCGTCCCCGTCCCCGTCCAGGTCGGTGGCGTGGACCGACCCGGCCCCGTCCGCGCTCGTCGTGATCACCTGCTGGGCACCAAAGACGCCGCCTCCCTGATTCTCGTACCACGCGATTTTGTCGTCGATGGTACTCGCAGACAGCACATCCGCGTCCCCGTCCCCGTCCAGGTCGGTGGCGTAGACCGAGTAAGCACCGTTGGCGCTCGCCGTGATCACCTGCTGCGTGCCAAAAGACTGAGACGGGGCAACCGCTGCGAAGATCAAGGATCCGAGGCAGGGCAGCGTGACCTTCGGCACGCACTGGGAGTGCAGGCAGGATCGATAAATGGGGGGCTCGAACGGATACCGCATCGCCACACGATAGCACCCGCCCGAGCCCCTACGGCGAGGGCAAGATCCAGGGGGATTCCTGTCACGCCAAGCTGCTGTGCAAACCCCGCCGAGGGCCTTGGCTGGCCGCTGACATCAAGGCCGGGCACGGTTTTGGGACAGTCCACCGATAAGCGCCGGCGCGCAGCGCTCAAGGCCACTGGAGCCCTCCGGCGATCGCCGCAGCGCCCAACGCATTCGGTAGCCGCACTGACGGAGGTTCCCCCAGCGCGTTGGGGGCCGCCGTGCGGTCCGTCTGCGCCGCTTTCTCGAACGCCAGCGCCTCGCAAGGGAGAAGTTGTTCTGCCGGCTCAATGGGCAGACACCGCCCTAGTACGCCCGCAGGGGTGGCGGGGCGAACGGGCGGAACCGCCGGCCTGAACAGTGGAGCGCAACCGTGGGGGACACGGGGATACGCGATCAAAGCAGCCACTTGGTGGATCGGCGGATCGTGGGAAGGGGGCGGCTCGGGGCGGCAGCGCTCAGCGGGCGAGCTTCTCGTCGCCGTCCGTGGCGGGGTCGGCTCCCTCGGTCACGTCGAGGTGCGCCTTCAGGGTGGCCTCGAGGTCCCTCAGCTGGATGGGCTTGCTCAGGAACGCATCCATCCCGGCCTCGAGGCAGTCCGCCCTCGCCTCGTTGAGGACGTTGGCGGTGACCGCGATGATGGGGCCCCGGTAACCCTCGCTCCGGAGGGTGCGCGTGGCCTCGAGTCCGTCCATGACGGGCATCTGGCAGTCCATCAGCACCAGGCGGAAGTTGCGCTGCTTGAGGATCTCCACGGCCTGGAGACCGTTGGAGGCGATCTCGCACTGGACGCCGAGGCGCTCCAGCATGGCCCGCATCACCCGTTGGTTGACGAGGTTGTCCTCCACGAGCAGGACCTCCCCGGAGTAGCCCACCAGGGACAGCCCGCTCTCCCGCTGCCGCTTCTTGGCGAGGACGGCCTCCACCAGCTCACGGCGGGCGACGGGCGCCGCCAGCAGGCTCGCGCCCATCTCCTCTCGGTGCTCGCTGATCCAGGACCACTCGGTCACCACGACCCGGCGGTTCGGCGCCTCGCCGAGCGAGGAGAGGGCCCGCTCGAGACTCGGGCCGCGGTTCACCACGATCACCGCCGCGCCGGGGGCCTCCTGGAGGATGGGCACCTCCTCCGCGCCGAGCGCCCCGAGGTAGCGACGCACGACGCCGAGGCTCTGATCGAGGTCTCCTCGCAGGGCGTACTGGATCCCCGCGAGGGAGGGGAGCGGGGCCTCGGTGACGGCAGAAGGGAGGGTGAACTCCGCCACGAAGCGCGCCCCCCGGCCCGGTTCGCTCTGCACGTCGAGGGTGCCGCCCATCAGGGTGACAAGCTCGCGGCTGATCGAGAGGCCCAGCCCGGTCCCGCCGAAGCTCCTGGTCGTGGAGTTGTCGGCCTGCTGAAAGGGGGAGAAGAGGGTCGGGATCGCCTCGGCCGCGATGCCGACGCCGGTGTCCTTGACCTCCAGGGTGAAGCGCCGCTCGCCAGCGGCCGCCTCCTCGCAGCGGAGCTGCACCGCCACGTGTCCCTGCTCCGTGAACTTGATGGCGTTCCCGACCAGGTTGACCACGACCTGCTTGATCCGGGTGGGATCACCGAGCGCACCGCCATCGGCCACCGGCACCTCGCAGGTGAGCTCGATCCCCTTCTCGAAGGCCGCGTGGGAGAGGAGCCGCGTCGTGTCCTCGACCGTCATCGCGAGGTCGACGGGAACGCGCTCCAGGGGCATCTTCCCGGCCTCCGCCTTGGAGAACACGAGCACGTCATCCAGGATCTCCAGGAGGTGCTCGGCCGCGGAGACCGCCGTGTCCACGTTGCCCTGCTGGGACGCGCTGAGGCGATCGAGCTGGAGTAGCTGGAGCATCCCCAGCACCCCGTTCATCGGCGTTCGCAGCTCGTGGCTCATGTTGGCGAGGAAGGCCGCCTTGGCTTGTTGCGCCTCGCGCGCGGCCTCCATGGCCCTCCGTGTTTCGGTCTCGACGCGCTTGCGCTCCGTGATGTCGCCGATCACCCAGACCGCGAAGTGGGCCGACTCGCCCCTGGCGCCCACCTCGACGCGCGCCAGCTCCACGGAGAAGGGGGACCCATCGTCCCGAACCGCCTCGGCCTCGACCTTCCCGCCGGACCCGAGGCCGGCGAGCTGGTCCGCGCCGTGGATCCAGTCGCTCAACCGCCGGCCCACGGCCCGTTGTGGGTCGACCCCGAACATCCTCCCGAAGGCGGGGTTCGCGTCCATGAGTCGCCCGTCGAGACCCACACTGGCGATCCCGTCGATGACGTTGGAGAGGATCGCCCGCTGCTGCTGGTCCTTGCGGTCCAGGGCGCGGCGTCCGCCGAGGGCCTCCACGAGGGCCGCCACCTGCGGCGCGACTGCGCGCAGCGCGACCAGGTCGCTCTCCACGAAGGCCCGGTCCGATCGGACGAGGTTGAGCGTGCCGTGATCCTGCTCGCCCCGTCGGAGGTTCACGGCGACGGCGTGCAAGGCCCCCGGGAGCTCATGGTTCGCGCCTTCCACGACGCCCCCCGCCGGTACCCACTCGCAGGCCGGACACGAGAGGTGCTGCCCGTGCCAAACGCACGCCGCGTCGCAGCCGGTCACCTCGGAGACGGCGGAGAGGAATGCGTCGTAGACCTCGTCTTCTCCCTTGCCAAGCAGGTGGAGTTGCTGCGCCTGGGAGAGCGCTTCAAGCAGCCGCACGGTCTCCGCCTGGCGCTGCCGGGCCCCTTCGAGGCGCGCCGCCATGGCGTTGAAGCTCACGGCCACCCGCCCGATCTCGTCGTCCCGCGTCACGGGCACTCGAGCGTGGAAGTCCCCGGCGGCCACGGTGTCCACGGCCTCCTCGAGCCCGCGCAGCTTCCGGGTCAGGAGCGTGCCGAGGATGAAGCTGAAGAGCGCCACGAGGGCGATCTCGAAGCCGACGATCTTCAGGGCCTGACGCCGGGCCGCCGCCACGATGGCGAAGGTCCGAGAGGTGTCGAGCCCCACCCGGACGCTGCCCACCGGCTGGTTTGCCACGGAGATGACCCCCGAGGCGTCGAAGATGCCGTCCCCGCCGGTGTCCGCGGGCGTTCGATCCGGGGCGCGCTGGCTCGGATCCCCGATGCCGGGCTGGGACACCGACGCCAGCACGCGGCCCTGAGGATCGACCACGTGCACGTACAGCAGGGCGGTGTCCTGAATCGCCGTCTCCGCGGTGTCGTGGATGGTCGCGAGATCGTTGCCAATCACGGCGTCCTTGAAGGTCGAGGACAGCAGGCGCACGGCGGTCTCCGCCCGCACGGTGATCTCTTGCTCCTGGGCCCGCTCCACGTACCGCACGCCCGTGACGACGAGGATGATCAGGACGAAGGCCTCGATCAGGGCCACCCCGAGGATGGTCCGGGCTCGGAGGGACAGGGTCCAGCTCCGGCGGCGCAGCGCGGCGCCCGCTGCGGCCTCGCGGCTCAGAGCCCCTCCAGCCCGAGGGCGCGGACGTCATCCCAGTCCGCGTCTTCACCGCGCTCGAATCCCTTGAGCTTGATGGCCTCGAGGAGGTCCCCGCCG
>CAZEFP010000351.1:0-4402 GCA_964511565.1 uncultured Planctomycetaceae bacterium | reverse complement strand
ACTCGCCATGGCGGGACCCCAGGTGATAGGGGCCCTCGGCGCGGAGGCCTTCGAGGCCGAGCGGCGCAGGATCGATCCCGGCCACCTCTCCCCGACCATCGGCCTCCTCCCGACCAGCAAGCGGGAGGGGATCGCACCCGCCCGATTCGGGGGCGGACTCCAGCCCCTCCTCGCCGGCGGCCAGTCGTCGCTCACCGAAAGGAGCGGCGATCGCGGCGAGGCGCTCCGGCCCCGGAGCCGCGTCCTCCACGGACCGAGTCCGCTCCAGCGACGCGGGATCCGCGGCCGCCAGCTCCGCCCCGGCGGCAGCCACAGCGTCTCCTCCATCGGCACCCCCGCCGCCGCGGCCCAGCAACAGCACGACCCCGGCGAGGGTCACCACCGTCGCGAACGGCAGCCCGTGCAGGGGCGCGCCGCCACGGGGACGTTGATGCGAGGAAGGTTGGAGCCTGAACATTGGAGAAGGGGGGCCTGGAAGCGGGCCGGATCAGCGCGTACGAGCACCCTGCAGGAACTGCTGTCGGCGCCGACGTTGCTCCTCTTCGATCAATTCATCGACGAGGGCACGTGTCTGCGCGGGCGGGAGGTCACGGCCACGAATCCGTCCTGTGGCGTCGACGACGAAGAGGCTGCCCGGCGGCGGGCTCCCCCAGCGGTTCGAGAGGCTCTGCTTGGGGCCTGGACCCGACGTGGACCCCACGGCTCCGAGCCCGCCCCATGAGGTCCCGTCCAACGCCTCGGCGAGCGTACTGCTGATGGGGCCGTCGAACAGCTGTACGCCACCGAAGCGTGCGCTCTCGATGAAACGAAGGTAGGCCCCACGGTCCTCGCTCCGCGTCACGCCGAGCAGGTCGAAGGGGGCGTCCCAGTAGTCCCTCACCAGGGCGCTGTCGGCGCGGTGGGCCGCGAGGGATGCGGGGCTCGAAGGGTCCCAGAAGCGGAGCACCAGGACCCCACCTTCAAGCTGCGCGGAGCGCAGTTCGTTGCCGGCGGTGTCCCGGGCGACGAATCGGGGCATGGGAGCCCCGAGACGGAGCCGCTCGAGGCGGAGCCTCGAGCGTCGCATGAACGAGGGCGCCTCACCGGTGACGGGGTCCGTCACGGCCTCGGCCACGCCCTCGTACAGCGCGAGGGCCCGACGCGCCAGCGGGGCCAGGGAGGCCTCCGCCCCCGCGTTGGCCACGATGGGCTCCAGCACGGAGACCTGAGCCCCGAGCAATTGCTGCGCCTGCTCGACGTCGAGGTCCAGGGAAAGCAGATCCTCGCAGGAACGCACGAGGTTGAGGCGCTGCTCGACCGTCGCCCCGAGGGAGAGGTCCACCACGAGCCGGGCAAGCCCCTGGGGAAAGGAGTGCTGGCCGGGCGGCTGAGACTGCAGCTCGAGGAGCAAGGACTCCATGACGGCCTCGACCTGCTCCCACGAATCCCGGGCCCCAGGCTGCTGCCGCGCGCAGCTCAGTCGCCGCAGCTGTTCGAGGAGCTCGCTGGCTCCTGTTCGCCCCTCGGAGAGGCCGGCCTCCAGGTCCAGCCCACAGGGCATGAGCGGCGCTCCGGCTTGGGGCAGCGCGAGAGTCAGGGCAGTGAGGACTCCAATCATGTGGGGCTCGGCGCTCGATCGCTCAGGGGCAGCGGGCAGGGCTCAGGGCTTTCCAGGGGAACAACCCTCCTGCAGCACCGAAGTTGCCATCTCCCGTGAGGATTTGGAAAGCGATCGGGCGAATCCCCCCTCAGTGCATCGTGACGGGCCTTCAACCTGCCGCACCAACAACGTACAGACGCCCCCCCCGGTCGTGGACCGGGGGGGGCGTCCGAGGTGGCCCGGGAGCCTCAGGCGATGCCCAAGGCGTCCTGGGTCAGCGGCTCACAGCCAGGTGATGGTGATGCCGTCCGAGAAGTTGGACGTCACCGTCGGGTTGGCATCGCGGTGCCAGGCCTGGAAGTTGGCGGTGTTGCCAGCGACAGCAGCGGAGCTACCGGTCGGGCCCGGAAGGGCGCTCAGGTCCCACTCGCCAGCGGTGGTGCTGAGGGTGATCTCAGTGCCAGCGCCGCTCGACTTGACCTGACCGGCGCCGACGAAGCGCCCGATGGCGCCGCCGAGGCAGAGGTCGCCCTGGCTACCGCCCGGGTTGGGCACGTTGCCCTGGGTCGGGGAGTAGAGGAAGAAGCCGAAGGTGTTGTTCGGCAGGTTGCCGGCGGCAAGCGTCAGGTCGTTCGCGGAGGCGGAGGCGCTACCGAGAAGGGACATGGACGTGTTGGAACCGGTCGAGTTCGGGTTGGACGTGCAGTAGATCGTGCCGATCGTCGGGGTCCCGCAGGAACCCGCCTCGGCCGACATCTGCATGAACCAGGACGCGTACGGGTTCGAGGGACCGCCGCAGCCGTTGTTGTTGCCGTAGCCACCGAAGAAGTAGCAGCCGCTGGACGCCGCGGTCGGGTCCTCGAGCCACCAGAAGTCGCGGGTCAGGTAACCCGTGCCGAGGCTGTTGCACGCGCTCACAGCACCGTAGTAGGTGTTCGAGCCGTCAAGCGGAAGGCCGCCAGCAACGTAGGTCGGGTCGGTCGCGACCGGGTCACCGCAGAGAAGCGGGCCAGCGGAGGCGGTGCCGGTACCGGCGTACGTGAAGCTCCAGCCGAAGCTGTCGAAGTCGGGGTCGTTGTCCCAGCCGGGGGCAAGGGCACCACCGTCGGCGCCGAGGCAGAACTGGTTGCCGGTGAGGTCAATGTCAACGAGCCAGCAGCCGCCGTTGGCGGGGAAGCCGGTCACCGTCCGGGAAGCGTCCGGAGCGGTGTTGACGGTGCAGGGGTCGTACGACTCGTAGAAGTTGAACGTCCAGCCGCTGACGCCGGGGCCGCTGAGGTCGCAGTAGCCGAACTCAAGGAAGTTGATCTTGTACTCGTCACGGTTCGGACCGGCGCCGGTGAACGGGTTGCCGTTCGTGGTGCCCGGGAGGCCGCCCTCGTCGAAGTTCTCGGAGCCAGCCGCGAAGCCGCCGTTTCCGCCAGCCGTCGAGAAGTAGCCCGACTCAGCCGTGTTGCTGTAGACGATGTCGGAGGCGCCGAAGTTCGAGACGGCGCCGCCGCCCGTACGGGTCCAGGTGCCGGTAGCGACGTGGTAGATACCGGCGTGCTTGACCGCGCCGGGAACCTTGTGAATGCCGTTGAGTTGCTGCGGGGTCTGAGCAGCCGCGCTGGCCATGAGCGCGAACGAGCTGGCAGCGATAAGAGAAGAGCGAAGCATCAGGAAGGAATCTCCAGAAGGGATGAAAGAAGGATGTGGGACTGTGCAGGTGGACAAGTCCCACCAGATTGACGTGGCCACGCCGACCAATAACTGGCACGACACAGCAGCGCTCCATCAGGGGAACAGTCGCTGAGACAGGTGGACGAAGCCGCTCGAGGAGAGGTTCCGATCACCGTCCAATTGACGCTACCTCGTGGCTCCCGTGCATGCGAGGGTCTTCTTGGGCCGAGACAGTCTTCGCTGTTTCATCCGGAGACAATCGCCGGGTGGACCACGGGGAGAGGAGGAGAGAGCGACCGTCGCGCCTCAACCTCGGACGACTCGCCTGGGGATGAAGGCGCTCGTGGTGCGGATGTAGTCCGCGTACTCCGGCCTCCTCTCCGTGATGGTCTCCTCGGTCAGGGTCACCCCCGAGACACGGAGCAGCATGAACAGGATCAGCGCGAATCCAAGGAGCCCCCACCAGGCGCCCGAAGACAAGGCCGTCAGGGTTATCCCGAACCAGAACACCGCCTCCCCGAAGTAGTTCGGGTGACGCGAGGTGGACCACAGCCCGGATCGCATGACCTGCCCCCGGTTGGACGGGTCCGCCTTGAAGCGCGCCAGCTGTCCGTCCGCGACCGCCTCGTAGCCAAAGCCGACCAGGGCGATGAGGATGCCCAACAGGAAGAGCGGCGAGAGCGTCACCCGCCCCGCCATGCTCGCCAGGAGCGGAAGGGCGACGACCCACGCCAGGACAGCCTGGAGCAGGAAGACAACGAAGAAGCTCTGCCACCACCACGCCGCGCCCCGAGCCTCGCGCATGGCCTGATACCGGCGATCAGCCCCCTCGACCCGATGCCGCGCCCGCAGGTGCATGGCGAGCCGGAGGGCCCAAGCGGTGGCCAGGAGTGTGACGAGCAGCCGACCTCCCCGCAGCGGTGCTCCCGCTGCGAGGGCGTGGAGGCCGCCCACCAGGACGATCGCGACGCCCCAGAAGGGGTCGATGATGCTCGCGTCCTCGTCGCGTAGGTGAGCGGCCCATACGCAGGTCATGAGGAGGCTCACGCCGAAGAGGGCAATCAGTGCGGGTTCGAGGAAGAACATCGGATTGTGGTGGAGAGCGGGGCCGATCGGGTCACTCACGAGGGCGCCCCACGAGGATTCGCGCCAAGTCGGTAT
>CAZEFP010000350.1:2535-4423 GCA_964511565.1 uncultured Planctomycetaceae bacterium | reverse complement strand
CGGTGGGGAGAGGCTCCCCGACTCGCCACCGCTGGCCGATCCGACATCCAACCCATCCCAACCCGCGCCGGACCCTCCGGCGTCCAAGCCATGAAACTCACCACCACGGCGCTGCTCGCGGCGCTCCTCGCCACCTCCTTCCAGGCCACCGGCTGCAGCTCGATTCGCTACGGCGACCCGGACAAGACGGAGACCACCACGATCGACTGGGGGTCGAAGGACCTCCAGCAGTTCGCCGACTACATGGTCGGTTCGCTGATCGAGAGCCCCAACCTCAACTACATGGACGGTGAGGGCAAGGGCGCGGACAAGCGCGTCATCGTCGCCTTCGGCGGGATCGCGAACGAGACCAGCGAGCACATCAACACCGAGATGATCTCCCGCCGTATCCAGGGGCAGCTCCTGGAGAGCGGCAAGTTCCGCTTCGTCGCGCGCAAGGAGGCCGCGGGCCAGAGCGAGATCGAGGACGAGGTCCGCTTCCAGCAGGGTTCCGGCCGGGTCCAGCCGGAGATGGCCAAGGCCTTCGGCCAGCAGCTCGGGGCCGACATCGTCCTCTACGGCGCGCTCGCGGACATCTCCAAGAGCACTGGCCGGTCCATCGAGAGCGTGGGGACCAAGAAGAAGGACGTCTACTACCAGTTCTATCTGTCGGCCGTGAACATCACGACCGGCGAGATCCTCTGGACCAAGACCGAGGACATCCGCAAGGAGGCGACCGTCGGGCTCTTCGGACGGGGCTGATCAACAAATCTCCCGATCCGGCGTTCGCGCCGGCCAGGGCCTCGGCTCCATGGCCCGACGGGACGTTGGAGAGCGCCTCGTTGGTAGGAGTTTAGAGAGAGAGAGTTCGTTTCGAGGATCCCGCGTCCTCGGCTCGAAGTCGGAGTCGCCGGCTTCCGTGGTCCTGACCCGGAAGCCGGTCTTTCTTTGTGCCCCGAGCGGCGGTGGGGTGGACCGGGGCGTGGGGGGCCCGGTCCTCAGGGGTTCCACGTCCCCAGGGATTCTTCGAATTCACGGTTCGCTTCCTGGCCGGTCGCGGCTCCTCCGGGCACAGCAATGAGCTGTGCTGGGGATCCTGACTCTCACGAGTCAATTGGGCCCGCCGGAGGACTCCGGCGGGCCTTCTCCGTTGGCGCCGGTGCCCGCGCATGGCAGCGGTCGTCGGCGACAGGGAGCGGTCAGGTGTTGCTGCGCAGCGAGCGTGGAATTCCGTCCGCCGACGTCGACCCGCCCCGGGCGGCGTCCGGCTCGGGCCGGATCATCGACGTGAGGACGTGGTCTCGCCACGCGCCGTCGATGAAGAGGTAGTCACGGGCGAAGCCCTCCTTCTCGAAGCCCAGCCGCTCGAGAACCGCGGCGCTCCGCTCGTTCTCCGGGCGATAGGCCGCCATCACCCGATGCAGCCGCATGTCGTCGAAGGCGTAGCTCAGGATGCGTTGGAGGGCTTCTCCCATGAGGCCTCGGCCCACCAGCTCCCTGTCGAGGCTGTAGCCGATGACCGCGGACTGGAACGCCCCGCGAACGATCTGGCTGAGATTGGCGACGCCGATGATCCGCTCGCTGCCGCGGGGGCCGTCGGCGTCATCTGGCTGACGGAGCCGCAGGACGGTCCTGGCACTCTGGCCCCCGTGGAACTCGTCCAGCGCGGCGCGGAGCTGCCGGACCCAGAAGGGGTGGCTGTAGTAATCGAGGGGGCGCGCGGGCGCCCCGTGGGAAGAGGAGCCTCAAATGGATTCGCGGGAGGCATCGGGCCACGTGATGGTGGTGGGTGGTATGGTAAACAATGGATGGTAAACAATGCTGTGTCACCGGGTTGCCTTGCACCAGAACACAACATACATCGTGATTGCGAATAAGGAGAATCGATTTAGTAACAACTCTTCAACCT
>CAZEFP010000350.1:0-2525 GCA_964511565.1 uncultured Planctomycetaceae bacterium | reverse complement strand
GCCATGTCGTCCGCGGCCGAGACACCGGGGATCTCCACGATCAGGCGTTCGGTCACCAATTGCAGCGCGCGTCTCGTCACTCCGCTAACGTACTTGCCCGCGCCTGGCGGCGCAGGACCTTCCTCTCCCCTCGTGTCTCCCCCGCCGAATCCGGGACAGCGCCCCTCTCACGGGCGGCGGTCCGGACCGGAACCCACGGCTGACCCTGATCCATGTCTCTCACTCTGGTTACCGGCGGTGCCGGCTTCATCGGCTCGCACCTCGTGGATGGGCTGGTCGCGCGAGGCGGCCGCGTGCGGGTCCTCGACAACCTCTCGAGCGGCAAGGTGGGGAACCTCGCCGCGCACGACCCCGGGCCCGTGGGGTCAGGGTCGCAGGTCGAGTTCCTGGAGGGAGACATCGTCGACCCGGCGACGTGCGCCCTGGCCATGGAGGGGGTGGACGGCGTCCTCCACGAGGCGGCTCAGGTCTCCGTGCCCGCCAGCATCGAGGACCCGGTTCGCAGCTACGCCGTCAACGTCCAGGGGACCCAGAACCTCCTGGAGGCTGCGCGCGCCCAGGGCACCAGCCGCTTCGTGATGGCGGCCTCGTCGGCGGCCTACGGTGAGAGCCCCGAGCTCCCCAAGCACGAGGAGATGGTGCCCGCGCCGCTCTCGCCCTACGCCTCCGGGAAGGTGGCGGGGGAGCACCTCCTGCGGGTCTACGGGACCTGCTACGGGATCAAGACCGTGGCGCTGCGCTACTTCAACGTCTTCGGCCCTCGTCAGGCGGACGACAGCCCCTACACCGGGGTCATCGCGATCTTCGTCCGAGAGCTGCTCCAGGGGCGGACGCCGACCATCTTCGGGGACGGCGGTCAGACCCGTGACTTCACCTTCGTGGACAACGTGGTCGCGGCCAATCTCGCGGCGCTGGAGTGTGAGGCAGAGCCCGGCGTCGTGATCAACGTGGGTGGGGCCGAGCGGGTGTCGCTGAACGACCTCTACAAGGTCATCGCGGCGGACCTCGGCGGCTCGCCGGAGCCTGGCCGGGGACCCGAGCGGGCGGGGGACATCCGCCACAGCCTCGCGTCCATCGACCGGGCCCGGGAGCTCCTCGGGTACGAGCCAGGCGTGCGCTGGCAGGACGGCCTGCGGCAGACGCTGGAGTGGTACCGCGAGGCGGCCAGCGCCGGGCCGGTGGGCTGAGGGCAGGGGGCTCTGGCGGCCAGCCATGGACCGCGCCGAGACTCCCCCTGATCTGTTTGCCCGTTCCGAGGCACCCCGGTACCCTTTTTGCGCCAAACGGCGCCTCGGCAGCGCCCCCAGGGTCACCATGGCCCCCTCAGGGGTGCGCCAATTTGTCCCGGCCTCACCCATCACTGCCGTCACGACATCGACCCATGGGCCTCCAAGACGACCTCCAAGCTCAGTTCGGCCTGACCGACTGCTCGTACCGAGCCAACCTCTCGAAGGACGAGCTCTTCCACGCAGCGATCGAGAACGACCGTGGCCGGATCCGCCCCGACGGCCCCGACGATGAGCCCAAGGCCTACGCGAGCAAGCTCGGGGTCGACGGACCGCTCTTCTTCTACAGCGACCCCAGCTGCACCGGCCGGCCCGTCAAGGACACCTTCGCGGTGGCGCACCCGAGCCTCGACGAGAAGATCTGGTGGAAGAACGATCTCCAGAAGTTCGACCCCGCGAGCTTCGACGTCCTCCTGGGCCGGGTCGCGGAGCACCTCAACGCGCGCAAGGCGACGCTGTTCGTCAAGGACGTCTACTGCGGGACCGATCCCAGCTACGCGGTCCCCTACCGCTTCGTGGGGGAGTACGCGACCCACGCGATGTTCGTCCACAACATGTTCCCCAAGGGGATCGAGGGCGTGGAGGGTGAGGACGACAAGCGCTGGACCCTGCTCAACGTCCCGAGCTTCCGGGCCGACCCGGCCGTCGACGGGACCCTCAGCAAGCGAGCGGTCATCGCGGACTTCGAGCGGCGGATCATGCTGGTCGTGGGGCGCGCCGACTATTGCGGCGTGAACAAGAAGGGGATGTTCACGGTGATGAACTACCTCTTGCCGGAGCTCGGGCACATGTCCATGCACTGCTCCGCCAACATCGGCGCGGGCGGCGACGGGGCGATCCTCTTCGGCCTCTCCGGCACGGGCAAGACGACCCTCTCCGCCGACCCGGACCGCAAGCTCATCGGCGATGACGAGCACGCCTGGACCGACGCCGGGGTCTCGAACCTCGAGGACGGCTGCTACGCCAAGCTCATCGACCTGGACAAGGACGCCGAGCCCATCATCGCGGCGGCCCTCAGCACCCGCGGGACCGTGGTGGAGAACGTGCCGGCGCTGCCGGGGAAGGCGCTCGCGGACACCGACCCCCAGGAGCTGGACCTGACCGACGGGTCCATCACCGAGAACACCCGAATCAGCTATCCGCTGGACGCCAACCCCAACGTCGCTGACGGCGGCCGCGGCGGCCACCCCGAGACGATCGTGCTGCTCACGGCGGACGCCTTCGGCGTGCTCCCGCCGG
>CAZEFP010000349.1:0-4435 GCA_964511565.1 uncultured Planctomycetaceae bacterium | reverse complement strand
GATCGGGTGTGGTGTCCTGGGGACGCCCCGCTCCCCAGCAGGAAGCGTGCCAGCTTGAGGCCTCGCCCCAGGATACGGAATCGGCTGCAGGGCCCGCCTGCTTCTGGAGGGTGTCCGTTGGGGAGGTCCCTGGGACCCCCTTCGGGGTCATGGGCGGAGCGAGGTGCTCCGGCGAGACTTCCGCCGAGAGCGCGTGGACTGCGCTTCCGGTCGCGCGGTACAAAGACCCTTCGCAGCCGGGGCGCGGTCCCGGCGAGCACCCCCGAACCCCGCGAAGGCCCCCCCCGCCCATGATCGCAACCCCCGAACTCGCGCCGCTCTTCGACGGCGTGGAGCCCCGGAAGGCCGCCACCCGGAACGCCTACGGAGAAGCTCTCCTCGAACTGGGAGCCTCCAACCCGGAGGTGGTCGTCCTCGACGCTGACCTCTCGGGCTCGACGAAGACCAAGGCCTTCGGCAAGGCGCACCCGGACCGCTTCTTCAACATGGGGGTCGCCGAGGCCAACATGATCGGCGTGGCAGCGGGCCTCGCGTCCCAGGGCAAGGTCGCGTTCGCCAGCTCCTTCGCCATGTTCGCCACGGGCAAGGCCTTCGAGCAGATCCGGCAGAGCGTCTGCGTCCCGGAGCTCAACGTCAAGATCTGCGCGACCCACGCGGGCCTCACGGTCGGCGAGGACGGCAAGTCCCACCAGATGCTGGAGGACGTCACGATCATGCGCGTGATCCCCGGCATGCAGGTCATCGTCCCCGCCGACGCCGTCGAGGCGCGACAGGCGGTGCTGGCCGCGGCGGAGATCCCCGGTCCGGTCTACGTGCGCCTCTCGCGCGCGTCCACGCCCGTGGTCTTCTCCGACGACTACCGCTTCGAGTTCGGGAAGGCCGCCATGCTCCGCGAGGGTGGAGACCTCGCCATCGTCGCCATGGGGGTGACCGTCGCCGCGGCGCTCGAGGCGGCGGATACCCTCTCCACCATGGGCATCGAGGCGCGGGTCCTGAACATGTCCACGATCTCGCCCATGGACAGCGACGCCATCGAGAGCGCCGCGCGCGACTGCGGCGCGATCCTCACGGCCGAGGAGCACCAGGAGAACGGCGGCCTCGGAGAGGCCGTCGCCCAGGCGGTCGTGAGGACCCACCCCGTGCCCATGGAGATGTGCGGCATGAACGGTTCCTTCGGGCAGAGCGGCACAGGGGACGAGCTCCTGGCCCACTACGGTCTCGACGCCGCGGGCCTCGTGGCGCGCGCCCAGCAACTTCTCAAGCGCAAGCAGGCCTGATCCCATGACGCTCTCTCAAGCAGACCGCGCCGCCGTCGAGGCCGCCGCCCGTCAGATCCGCATCGACACCGTCCGCATGGTGCACGCCGCCGAGTGCGGTCACCCGGGTGGTCCCATCGGCATGGCGGACTTCATGGCGACGCTGTTCCTGCGCCATATGAACCTGTCGCCGGAGACGCTCCACCTGCCCGACCGGGACCGCTTCGTGCTGGGCAACGGGCACACCTGCGCCGGCTACTACTCGATCCTCTCCCAGAAGGGCCTGATCCCGAGGGACGAGCTGCTCACCTTCCGGAAGCTGGGCTCGCGTCTTCAGGGGCACCCGCACCGGACCCCCGACATGGGCATCGACTTCTCCACCGGGTCGCTCGGCAACAGCCTCTCGGTCTCCCTGGGCATGGCCCTCGCGGCCAAGTCGAACGGGTGGGACACGCGCGTCTATAGCGCGTCCTCGGACGGGGAGAGTCAGGAGGGCCAGATCTGGGAGGCCGCCACGGCGGCGGCTCACTACGGCGCCTCCAACCTCACGGTGCTGGTGGACTTCAACAACGTGCAGATCGACGGCCACATGCGCGACGTCATGGACGTGCGCGACCTGCGCGAGAAGTACGAGGCCTTCGGATGGCACGCGCTCGACGTGGACGGCCATGACATCGACGCCATCGACGCGGCGCTGGTCGCCGCTCGCGAGGAGACGTCGCGCCCGAGCGCCCTGATCTGCCACACGGTGATCGGCAAGGGGGTCTCCTTCATGGAGGACCAGCCGGGCTGGCACGGCGTGGCACCCGGGGACGAGGACGCCCGCAAGGCGCTCGCCGAGCTCGGCATCGAGGGTGCTGAGCTCGAGGCCATGATGGCCTGAGCCGGAATCCCGGTGAGCGGCACCCCCCATGATGGCCCCGCGGCCCGAGCCCAGGGCTCGGGCCAGGCGGCGCTGGCGATCTTCGCGCTCGGAATGATGTCGGGGATGCTCGTCCTGATGATCGCGTTCCTCCTGTTCCCCGAGCCCGAGGACCCCGCGACAGCCGAGTTCGAGGCGGTGCAGGAGTTCGCGCGGCGGCACTTCGTCCGCGAGATTGGGTCAGACGAGCTGGTCACACGAGCCCTCTCCGGGATGCTGGACGGGCTCGACCCGTACTCCCGCTACTACGACGGGGAGAGCTCCGAGCAGGCGCGACGCGAGATCGACGGTGACTTCCGGGGTATCGGTGTCGTCTTCCGCTCGCCCATCTCCCGCGGGCAGGTCCTCTTTCCTCTCGCGGGATCGCCCGCGTCCGAGGCCGGCGTGAGGGTGGGGGATCGGCTCCTCGAGGTGGATGGTGACCAGGTCCCGGGTCTGTCAGGTCCCCAGATCCGCGCCCTGCTCTCCGCCAGTGGCCGGAGCGAGATCAAGCTGCTGGTCGAGGGCCTCGACGGCGGCGAGCGCGACCTGGTGGTCGAGCCCGCCATGCTGCTCGACCCGACGGTCCGCCACGTGGGCCTCCTCGACTCGACCCCCGCGGCGGGCTACCTCGCGGTGCGGTCGTTCAGTCACCGCACCGCCGAGGAGTTCGACGCGGCGGTCACCGCGCTCCGGGAGCAGGGCGCGGAGTCCCTCGTGGTGGACCTGCGATACAACTTCGGTGGCGTCCTGGACGCCGCAGTCCACATGGCCTCACGCTTCATCGGCGAGGGCGTGATCGTGACCTCCGAGGGACGGAACAGGAGCGCGTCCTACGAGGCCGGTGAGGTGGAGGCGCTCTTCGCGGGCATGGGCCTCGTGGTCCTGGTGGACGGTGACACCGCGAGCGCGAGCGAGGTCTTCGCCGGGGCGGTCCAGGACTACCGGCGGGGGGTCGTGGTGGGGGCCCCGACCTACGGGAAGGGCATGATCCAGATGACCCAGTCCTTCCCGCGCTTCGGCAGCCGGGCCAAGGTCACGAGCGGCTACTACTACTCGCCCAGCCGCCGGAACTTCGAGAAGAGCGCGGACCCCGACCGGTCCAGCGGGATCCTGCCGGACATGATCGTGGAGATCGACGGCGAGCAGCGCTCGCGGATCCACGGCTGGATCGCCCGATACGATCCGCCGGCGTCGATGCTCGACGAGCTGAACGCGTGGGCGGCCGCCGCCGACGGCGTCGTCCTGCCGGAGGCGCCTGGCGATCCGCAGCTGGACGCCGCGCGCGCCCTCCTGCGAGGGGAGCGTCCGGCACCAGCGCAGCGCAGCGGGCGAGGAGAATGACCCCCTGAGGGTGACGGCATGGCCAGAAAACTGATCCTGGGAATCGAGTCCTCCTGCGACGAGACCGCAGCCGCGGTCGTCGAGGCCGGTGTCGAGGTGCACTCCAACGTCGTCTTCAGCCAGGCCGCGGAGCACGCCAAGTTCGGCGGCGTCGTACCCGAGGTCGCCGGGCGCTCCCACCTCGAGGCCATCCTCCCGGCCATCGACCAGGCCCTCGCCGATGCGGGCGTTGGCCTCGAGGACCTCTCCGGGGTGGCGGTGACCGCGCGCCCCGGCCTCATCGGGTCGCTCCTCGTCGGGCTGTCCTCGGCCAAGGCGCTGTGTTGGTCCACCGGGCTCCCCCTCGTGGACGTCGACCACATCGAGGCCCACGTCTACGCGGCCACGATGGAGGAGCCGGACGCGGTGCACTTCCCCTGCCTCGCGCTCGTGGTCTCGGGTGGTCACACCGCCCTCTACGAGGTGCGCTCGCCGCTGGAGATGACACGGATCGCGACGACCCTGGATGACGCCGCCGGGGAGGCCTTCGACAAGGTGGCCTGGCTCCTGGGCCTCGAGTATCCCGGGGGGCCCTCCGTGGCGCGCCTCGCCCTGCAGGGGCGGCGAGACGCCATCGCCTTCCCGCGCTACTCCCCCAAGCGCAAGCCCGGTGCCGAGGAGCGGCCGATCGGGTTCTCGTTCAGCGGCCTCAAGACCGCCGTCCTGTACCACCTGCGCGGCGGGGACGCCCTCCAGCCGACCCCGCCCCCCGAGCAGATCTCGGACCGGGCGGACGTGGCGGCCTCCTTCGAGGAGGCGGTCGTGGACACCCTCGTCACCCAGACCCTGCGCGCCGCCGCGCAGCGGGGGGTGGAGCAGGTGCTCGTGGCGGGGGGGGTCGCGTGCAACCGAAGGCTCCGGGAGGTCATGGACGCGCGCGGGGAGGAACGGGGGG
>CAZEFP010000348.1:0-4438 GCA_964511565.1 uncultured Planctomycetaceae bacterium | reverse complement strand
ACCTCGGCGAGGCGGGCGTCATCGGCGCCTGGCCCGGCTTCACCGTCGGCATGCTCGGCTGGGTGTACATCCTGAAGGAGATCTTCGCGGGCGAGGCCAGCAAGATCAGCGCTGAGAACGCGCCCGCGTCCGTCCAGTCGGCCTTCAAGCTGATGCGGAACATCGTGACCATCGGCTGGGCCATCTACCCGATCGGCTACTTCCTCGGATACCTGACCGGCGCCGAGGCCGGCAGCTCCGACGACATGCTGAACATCGTCTACAACATCGCCGACGTGGTGAACAAGATCGCCTTCGGTGTGATCATCTGGACGGTGGCCGTGGCCGAGACCGACAAGGCCGACGCCTGATCTCCTCCCTCGCCCGCTGACCTCGCAAGGCCCTGCACCACGACGAATCTCACCCGATGACCACCACCCAGCAGATGGATCCAGCCACCGAGACCGCGGCAACGCAGCTCGGGCTCATCGATCAAGCTCTGGTGGCCTTCGTGGACTCGTCAGCAGGGGCCTCGCGGGGAGCGGGCTCGGCAGCCCAGCGCGCGGCACGCTACCACCTGGAATCAGGTGGGAAGCGGGCCCGCGCTGAGCTCGCCCTCCAAGCTGGCTCCGCGCTCGGGATCCCGGGCGCAGACAACGTGGCTCTCGCGGCCACGGTGGAGCTCCTCCACAACTCCTCCCTGGTCTTCGACGACCTGCAGGACCGCGACACGGAGCGACGTGGGACCCCCGCCGTGTGGGTCCGCTTCGGCGCCGACGTCGCCCTCTGCACCGGGGCCCTGCTGCTCTCCGCGGCCTACGGCGCCCTCTCCACGCTCACGCAAAGCGACCGGATCGGTGCCCTCGTGGCCCACACCCACCGTCGCACCGCGCTCCTCATTCACGGGCAAACCGCCGACCTCGCGGTGTCCGGCCGGGCCACCACGACCCTGCGCGAGTACGAACAGGTCGCCGCCGAGAAGTCCGGCGTGCTGTTCGCCCTCCCGATCGAGCTCGCCCTGCTCTACACCGGCTGCGAGGATTCCATCGAACAGGCCCGCCGGGCCGCCCACGCCCTCGCCGTGGGATATCAGATCACCGACGATCTCGAAGATCTCGAGAGCGACCTCGCCGCCGCTGATGGCCAGGGCCGCCTCAACTACGTGTGCCTCGCTGGCGAGCGGTCGGGGGCCAACGGAGTTGAGCTCGCGCGCGAACGGGCCAAGGAGCTGCTCGAGGAAGCCGTCGAACTGGCGGGCTCCCTCCCCCACGGCGCGGGCGTTCCGCTCCAGGACCTGGCCAAGCGCTTCGCCGCGCGGATCTGAGCGCACATGAGCGCCATCGTCTGCGGGGGCGGCCTCGGCGGGATCGCAGCCGCGCTGCGCCTTCGCGCCCAGGGCCACGAGGTCACGCTCCTGGAGCGGGGTGACCGGCTCGGAGGCCGCGCACGCACCTTCGAGCGGGACGGCTTCCGACACGATGCGGGGCCGACCGTGGTCACCGCCCCGTTCCTCTTCGAGGAGCTGTTCGAGCTGTTCGGTGAGCGCTTCGACGACCACGTCGAGCTGGTGCCGCTCACCCCCTGGTACCGCTTCCAGTACCCGGACGGGACGCACTTCGACTACGGCGGCTCCATCGAGGACACAAAGGCGGAGATCGCCCGCATCGAGCCCAAGGACGTGGAGGGCTACCAGCGGCTCCTCGAGCACTCCAAGCGGATCTTCGACGTGGGCTTCACCGAGCTCTCCGACGAGCCCTTCCACCGCTTCGGCACCATGGTCAAGCAGGTGCCCAAGCTCATGGAGCTCAAGAGCCACCTGACGGTCTGGCAGTTCGTCTCGAAGTACCTCTCCCACCCCAAGCTCCAGTGGGCCTTCTCCATCCAGCCCTTGCTGGTGGGCGGGAACCCCTTCGACACCACCAGCATCTACAGCCTGATCCACCACGTGGAGCGAGAGTGGGGCATCCACTTCGCCATGGGCGGTACCGGCGCCATCGTCCAGGCCCTTGAGGCGCTCATGCGCCGCCACGGGATCAAGATCGAGATGGGCAGGACCGTGGAGCGGGTCCTCGTGGAGAAGGGCACCGCCCACGGTGTCGTCCTCGAAGGCGGCGAGGAGCGACGGGCCGACGTCACCGTCTCGAACGCCGACGCGGCCTTCCTCCACGGGGAGATGATCCCGCGCCGCGAGCGCAGCCTCGCCTCCAAGGCCAAGCTCGCGTCCGCCCACTACTCCATGGGCCTCTTCGTCCTCTACTTCGGGACCACGAAGCAGTACCCCGACGTCGCCCACCACACCGTCTGGTTCGGCAAGCGCTACAAGGAGCTCCTGAACGACATCTTCAACAAGAAGGTGCTCGCCGACGACTTCTCCCTCTACGTGCACCGCCCCACCGCCACGGACCCGAGCTTCGCGCCCGAGGGCTGCGATAGCTTCTACGTGCTCTGCCCGGTCCCCAATCTCCAGGGGGACATCGACTGGTCGGTCGAGGGACCGAAGCTTCGTGATCGGATCGTCCGCTCCTTGGACGAGACCATGCTCCCTGGCCTGCAGGAGACGATCACCGCGGACTTCTACATGACGCCCGAGGACTTCAAGAGCGACTACCTGAGCGTGCACGGCGCGGGCTTCTCCGTGGCGCCGCTCTTCCGGCAGTCCGCCTGGTTCCGCTTCCACAACCGCGCCGAGGGCATTCGGAACCTGTACCTGGTCGGGGCGGGCACGCACCCGGGCGCGGGGATGCCGGGGGTCCTCTGCTCCGCCAAGGTCGTGGACAAGCTCGTTCAGGCCGAACCGGTCGGATGATCCAGCAGGCGGGCACCCTCGAGGACGCCGACCGCGTCCTCCGGGAGAACGGCAAGACCTTCGCCTGGGCCCGCCGGTTCCTGGGCCGCCGCCACGCCGAGCGCTCGACCCGGCTCTACGCCTTCTGCAGGTACCTGGACGACGTCGCGGACGAGACGCCGGATCCAGAGGCGGCCGCTGCGGCGCTGGGCGGGATCCAGGACGACCTGCAGCGCGGCGCCTCATCGGACCCGATGGTGCAGGCCGTCCTCGAGATTCTCGGTGGGAGCGGGCCCGGGGTGGAGGCGGCGAGCGCGCTCATCGACGGGGTCCGCTCCGACCTAGGCGTGGTACGCCTCGCCGATGAGCGGTCCCTGATCCGTTACTGCTACCGTGTCGCCGGTACGGTGGGCGTGATGATGTGCTTCGCCCTGGACCGCCCACAAGCCGCGGCGCTCCCCCACGCCATCGACCTGGGGATCGGGATGCAGCTCACCAACATCGCGCGAGACATCCACGAGGACGCTGGGATGGGCCGGCGCTATGTCCCGGCGACCCTCGCCGGTGACCTCGGGCCGGAGCAGATCCTCGCCCCCACCGTCGAGCAGCGGCGCCAGCTGGCGAAGGCCCGGCGCAACCTCCTCACCATGGCCGACCGCTACTACCGGAGCGGTGAGCGTGGGCTGTGCTTCCTCCCCCTCCGCGCTCGTGGCGCGATGCTGGTGGCGGCGGAGACCTACAGGGCCATCGGCAAGCGGGCCCTCGCCCTGGGCGAGCGCCTCGACGAGCGCGCCTTCGTGCCGGCGAGCGCCAAGGTGCTCACCTCCTCCGTCGCTCTCCTCGGCCACGCTCCGAGGCCCTCCTTCTGGTGCCGCCCCTCCGGTCACGACGGAGCACTCCACCTGGACCTCGACGGGTTCGGGGGCGCGAACGCCCCGGCCACCGCGGCCGGGGAGGAGGGGCGCGGTGGCTGACCTCGACCTCCTCGTGCTCGGCGGCGGTTGCGCCGGGCTCGGCCTCGGGCTGCGCCTCGCCGAGGCGGGTGACGCGGCGCCCCGCACCCGCATCCTCGAGTCGCGGACGAGGTACGAGGACGACCGCACCTGGTGCTTCTGGCGCACGGGCCCCCATCGCTTCGAGCCCCTGGTCGCCGCCACCTGGGACGCCATGGACGTGGGCCGAGGTGGCGCCTTGGAGCGGTTCGCCTGCACCGACACGCCGTACCAGATGCTGCCCTCGCTCCCGTACTACGAGCACGCGAGTGACCTCGTCGAAGGGAGCGATCGGGTCCGCCTCGACCTCGGGACCCGCGTCACAGGGGAGCCGACTCGAAGAGGAAACCGCTGGGTCGTCGAGACGGACCGGGGGCGCCTGACGTCAAACCACCTCGTGGACACCCGCCCCCCGGCGGCCGTCCCGGAGTGTGTGCTCTGGCAGTCGTTTCTGGGGCGGGTCGTGCGGACCGAGGAGCCTCGGTTCGATCCGAGCGCGGTGACCCTCATGGACTTCGACGAGCCCAATTCCCGGGGCGTGCAGTTCACCTACGTGCTGCCCTTCAGCCCGCACGAGGCGCTGGTGGAGACCACGGTCTTCGGAGCTCAAGCGCTCGGAGCGGAGGACCTCGCAGCGGACCTCGACCTGGCCCTAGAGCAACGGCTCGCCGGAGCCGCCGCG
>CAZEFP010000347.1:0-4443 GCA_964511565.1 uncultured Planctomycetaceae bacterium | reverse complement strand
CATCTCGAGCGCCCGCGCAGGGCGCCGCGTGATGAGCGCCGTCTCCCGGTCGAGGCTGACGAGGACGAGGTCGTGTCGGTGGAGGAAGAGGAGGAGGACCGCCACCGCGACCGTGGACGCGAGCGTCATGAACTCGCGTGGTCCCACCACGAGGGACTCCCCCGTCAGGATCCCGTGGACGAAGACCTCGCCGAAGGGCGACGCGTTGGCGCACAGGATCGTGAGCGCGCTGGCGGTGGCGAAGGCCCCGGCCATGCGAGCGCTCTCGAGCCCGAGCGGGTCTCTCGAGCGGACCAGGGCGGTGAGCCCGACGAACGTGCCGAGGGCTGCGAAGAGCAGGTGATAGCCGTGTGCCGTGTGCGTGTCGGACGCGACGTCCTCGACGGCGACGTCGCCGAAGGCCCCCAGTCCGACGGCCGTCGGGAGGAGCAGGAAGCCCACCGCGACGCCAGCTGCCGCGAACTGCGGGAGCGCGAGGCCGTGGAAGCTGGTGCGCCTCAGGAACAGGAACCCGCCGAGGATCGGCGCGGTGATCCCGGTGGCCAGGATGGCCAGGATCGACCACCGGAAGAACTCCCAGGCCTCGGCCAGGCTCACGCGGTTGCCTCCGGCCCCGGGCGCATCTCCGCCTGCCCGTGAGAGGACCCGGACTGCACGCTGCCCGAGCTCACGCGCCAGATCTGATCCACGCTCATCTCGAGGGCGCGGGTGTCGTGGGTCACCAGCAGGCAGGCCACGCCATGCTCCTTGGCCGCGCGGCCGACGTGGGCGAGGATCACCTCGGTGGACTGGCGGTCGACGCCGCTCGTGGGCTCATCCAGGAGGAGTACTTCGGGGTCCGACAGGAGGGCGCGGGCCACGAGGGCTCGCTGGCGCTGTCCGCCCGAGAGGTGGTTGAAGGGGAGGCTCGCCTGGGCGGCGAGCCCCAGCTCGGCGAGCAGCTCGTCCGCCCGCCCTCGATCGGCCCTGGAGTAGCCCCGGCGCCAGCCTTGAAGGCGCCGGATGGCCCCCTGGAGGACGAGCTCTCGGGTGGTGATCGGGAAGATGGGGTCGAGTCGTTCACGCTGCGGGACGACGCCGAAGCGGGAGGTAGAGCCCATGATCTCGCCATGCAGGGGGGAGAGGAGCCCGACCAGGCCCCTCAGGAGCGTGGTCTTACCGGCTCCGTTGGGCCCGAGGATCGCGATGCTCTCTCCCGCTCGGACGCGAAGGTGGACGCCCGAGAGGACCGCCTCGCCTCCATAGCCGAGGGCGACGTCGGACAGCTCGAGCACGGCTCTCCCGTTCAGAGGAGCCTCGCGCGGATCAGCCATCGACCTGGCGTTCCTCGAGCTCAAGACCCCAGGCCGCCAGGAGTCCATCGTGGAGCTCGTCCATGAACGCGAGCCAGGTGCCGCCGTCACGCGGGGCCATGATGGGGAGCTCCACCGCCTTCGCATTCGCGCGCTTCGCGGCGTCCTGGGCCACCCGGCCCGGCGTCCACGGTCCGTGGAGGATCACCGTCACCCCCTGCGCTCGCATGCCCTTCGTGATGCGAGCCAGGTGGCTGGGGGTCGGGGGCACCCCCGGCTGGGGCTCGAGCGCGCCGACCATGAGGATGCCGTTGGCCCCGCAGAGGTAGCTGTACTCCTTGTGGTACTGGACGACCTTCTGGCCCTTGAGGAGCTCCGCGATCCGATCCCAGCGCTTGCGGTGCTTCGCGATGCGCTCCTCGTAGGCGGCGAGGTTTCGATCGAACTTGGCCGCCTGAGAGGGGCGCATCTCCTTCAGCCGGTCCCGGATCTTCCGGCCCGCGAAGGAGCCGAAGTCAGGGTGCAGGTTGACGTGGGGGTTGCCCACGGGGTGGATGTCCACCCCCGTCCTTCGGTCCAGCGTGGTGGGGATCTCCACCAGCTTCGGCCAGCCGGTGCCGACGTTCAGGGGCCCCTCGCGCATGATCTTGCTGTTGCGCGCGCTCTCGAGCAGGCCGGGGACCCACCCGTGCTCCAGCGCGAGGCCCACCTGAACGAACAGGTCGGCCCTCGCGGTCATGACGAGGTGCGAGGGGCGGAGCCGGACACTGTGCAGGTTCTCTCGGCCCTTGGCGACGCACCGCACCTCCACCTCGTCGCCCCCGACCTCGCGCACGATGTCCGCCAGGTCAGGGATGGTGGTCACCACCATGATTCGATCGTCACCCTCGACCCGCCCCTCGGGCGTCCCCCAAGCTGGGGCGCCGCCGAGGAGCAGTATCGCGAGGACGAGAAGGGATCGAATCATGGTGACGGGGCCTACCAGTTGTAGGGGTGGCCGTGGGCGCCGATGTAGCCCGTGAGCTGGAGCATCAGCGCCTGGGCGTCGTCGGCGTTCTCTCGGTCGAAGTGGATCCCTGCGACCCGTACCCGCATGAACTCGGTGGGGTAGTGGCTCCAGTAAAGGGTCGTCTCGGTCTCCCGGGGAAGCTCCTCCTCGAGCTTCTCCAGGGAGGAGACCATCAGCCCCACGGAGTTCTGCTGATTCCAGGCGTGCTCGGCGAAGGCGAACCAACCCTGGGCGGAGGTGTTCAGGATCTCCAGCGAGGCCGCGGGACCGCCATTGTCGACGACCTCGGCGTTGAGGTCCCCGTCGGCGTACAGGTACTCGCCGCCGAAGGTCCACGCGCGAGTCCCGTCGTCGCTGTTCCAGCCGTAGGTGAGGTCCATGCCGTAGACGGTCTGGTCGAGCCCGTCGGTGCTCAGCGCGTCGCCTGACACGTCCTCGCCGCCCTCGAAGCCGAAGTCCGGAACTGCCCGCATCGAGGCGCCGAGCTGCAGCATGCTCTCCTCCCCGATGTCGGTCATGGCCGTGGCCCGCGCGGAGAAGATCAGCTCGCTGAAGTCGCGCCGGTCATCCACGAAGGGCTCGGTCTCCGGACCGTGGCTCTCGTCGTGGTCGTCGAAGAGGAAGCCGTGACCGTGGGACTCCTGGTCGCCGAAGACCGCAGCGGAGAAGCGGAAGGCCGTGGTCTCGCCGATCGGCGCCCAGTGGTCGAACTGGAACCCCGTCCCGGGCACCTCGGTGCCGAGGTACTCCCGCAGGACGGCGGGGCGCTGGGGCGTGGCCAGGTCGTGAACGTGGATCTGCATCTGCTTCCCGAAGTCCAGGAAGAACCTGCCGGCGCGGATGCTTGTCCGGTCGGCGAGGCCGCTGTAGAAGAGGGCCGCCTCGGTGAGCTCGACCTCCTCGGCGTCGGTCTCGAGGGCGAAGTTGCCCCACCAGTTGGGGGAGATCGCTCCCTGGCCGGTCAGCTCGGCCACGCCGAGGTCGAAGGCGAACCCGTCCTCGTCGGCGCCGTCGTCCGCCCAGTTGAACGACCCGTCCACCGCGATCCCGAAGGCGGGGTTGAACGCGGAGGTGAAGCGGGTGGTCTGCCCCCAGTAGATCCTCGGCATACCAGGGCTCCGCAGGAGGCCGACCGGCGCCTGCGCCTGACCCGGGATCGGGTTCAGGTTCATGGGGAGCTCGGTGCCAGGGTAGTCCTGCTCCTGGGTCGCGTCGCCAGGGGCGGCGGGGGCGTCGGCCTGGACGGCGAGGAGCGGACAGCTCAGGAGTGCGGTCGCCGCGAGAGCGGACGTGGTGGTCGCGAGAGTGTTCATGGGCAAGCTTGGAAGGAGAGCGCTGGCGGCGCAGGCGAGAGGCCAGCGGCCGGCATCGCCGGGAAGCGGCCGGACTTTATGCCAACGCATTGGCATCTGCAACTCGGGGAAGGTGCTACCCTGTGCGATATGCGTATGACAGAGCAGCGGCGGGCCATCCTGAAGGCCTTCGAGGGGGCCGGTGGCCCCCTGAGCCCCGTGGAAGTCCTGGAGCGCGCGGGCCGAGACGTGCCGCAGCTCAACCTGACCACGGTCTATCGCAACCTGAAGGCGATGGTGGAGCGAGAGGAGCTCGTCCTCGTTCCGGTGTCCTCACAGGCCTCCCGCTACGAGCTCGCGGGGCTCGCGCATCACCACCACTTCCTGTGTGAAGGATGTGACCGGGTCTACGACATCCCCGGCTGCCCCGGCTCCATCCATCGACTCACGCCGGATGGATTCGAGACCACGACCCACGAGGTGACCCTCGTGGGCCGGTGCCGGCACTGCGCCTGACCGTTCGCTCGCGGCTCAGCGGAAGGTGACCGAGTAGCCCTCGGTGAAGTTCGAGGTCGGCCCGGGGTTGGCGTCCCGGTGCCAGCACTGGAAGTTCCAGGTGTCTCCAGCGAGGGTCGCCGTGGCGCCCGTGGGCGCGGGGATCGCAGCGGCATCCACCACGAGGCGGATCGTCCCGGTCGACCCTGAGTTGCCGGCCTGGGAGAGGTAGCGGCCGGTGGCGCCACCCACGCACAGGGTCCCGTCGCCACCGCCGGCCATGGGGATCGAGGTCTGGCCGTTGGCCACCACGAAGAAGCCGCTCTGCTGGAGCGGGAGCTGCGTCGCCACCAGC
>CAZEFP010000346.1:0-4464 GCA_964511565.1 uncultured Planctomycetaceae bacterium | reverse complement strand
GACCTTCAGATCGCTGGCCTTCTCGCCGCGCGCGAACGTCATCTCGTGGACCTCGCCGTCCTTGTGCACCTCGACCTTCAGGAGCGTGGAGAGCGCGTTCACGCACGAGACTCCGACGCCGTGCAGGCCGCCGGAGACCTTGTAGGCCTGGTCGTCGAACTTGCCGCCAGCGTGCAGCTTGGTGAGCACGACCTCGACCGCCGGGACCCCCTCGGTGGGGTGCATGCTGACCGGGATTCCCCGGCCGTCGTCCTGAACGGTGACGGAGCCATCCGCCCGGAGGATCACCCGACAGTGGGTCGCGTGACCTGCGAGCGCCTCGTCCACGGCGTTGTCCACCACCTCCCAGATGAGGTGGTGCATCCCCCTGGAGTCGGTGTCCCCGATGTACATCGCAGGGCGCACCCGCACGGCCTCGAGGCCCTCGAGGATCGTGATCGAGTCCGCGCCGTACGTCGGGGTGGTGGCGTCAGCGGTCTGGTCCATGTCGCTCATGAGCGGCGTTTCAACTTGAAGGAGAGCTTGCGGATCGTGGCACCCTCCAGGAGGGCGTCCGCGCGTGTTCGGAGGTCTTCGGAGGCGAACCCCCGGAGCTCGGAGAGCAGGGAAGAGTTGTCGACCTCGATGATCAGTTCGCCGCGCCGAAAGGAGACGGCGGTGGCGCGAGCGGAGAGCTCGGGCCCGACGGCCTCGTCCCAGGCCGCGAGGGCTGGTGCGGCCTTCTTGCGCTGCAGGACACGGGAGTCATCGAGGTATTCCTTGAGGGCGTCGCCCAGGGGCATCAACAGCCCGCGCTCGCGCTCCGAGTTCGCCCGCCCGGGGCGGCCCCGGCCTCGGGGGGAACGGCGGCGAGCGGCGGCCATCCTGGACTCAGGCGTCCAGGGTGATGGGCATGACGATGTAAATGTGGTTCTCGCCGAGGGTGAACTTGCCCGGGCTGGTCTTCTGACCGAACTCGAGGATCACGCGCTCGGGGGCGCCATTCTTCAGGCCGTCGAGGACGTAGTCCGCGTTGAAGGCAATCTCAGCCTCCTCGCCCTTGAATGCGACCTCCATGTGGGCGGTCGCCTCCCCGCGGTCGGCGGAGTGGCCGAAGAGCTCGAGCTGCTCGCCTTTGACCCGGAAGCGGACCGCGCGGGTCTCATCACCCGAGACGTTGGAGACCAGCCGGAGCTTGCGGCTGAACTGCTCCGCGTCGGCCTCGATGGCGTTGCCGCACTCGGCGGGGATGACGGCCTGGTACTGGGGGAAGTCACCGTCGATGAGCCGGGCGAAGATCTCGGCGTTCTTCGACCGAAGCCCCACCTGCCCGTCCCGGAGGGAGAGGCGGATCTGATCGAGGGGGTCGGGGATCACGCGGCAGAACAGCTGCATACCCTTGGTCGGAATGATCGCGCTGGCCTTCTCGGCGCCGGACATCTCGACGGGGATCGAGGCCATGGAGAGGCGACGCCCATCCGTGGCGACCAGCCGCAGCTGATCGTTGTCGAGCTCGGTCAGGACCCCGTGCATGGCGTATCGGCCAGGCTCCCGGGCAGCGGCGAAGGCGGTGCGCCCCACGAGCCTCGAGAAGCTGCCTCCCTGGACGCTGACGGAACCCTGCTCGTCGAAGCGGGGCACGACCGGGAATTCGTCCGCGTCGGCCACGACGAGCTCACAGGAGTCCTCACCGCTGGTGATGGTGCAGCGAGTGTCGTCGGTGGAGATGGTGACGGTCTCGCCGGAGAGGTCCCGCACGAAGTCGAAGGCCGTCCGGGCGGGGATCACCACAGGCCCGGGCTCCGCCACCTCCACCTTGTCGAGCTTGAAGCGAACAGAGACCTCCTGGTCCGTGCCCACGAGCTCGACCTGATCGTCCGTGGCGACCAGGCAGACGTTGGAGAGGATCGGCTTCGGGCTCTTGGTCGGGATGACGCCGCAGATGATGGCGAGTCCCTCACGCAGAGCGTCTCGATCGCAGGTGGCCTTCATGGTGGATCTTGTTCCTTGTTGCGCCCCCGGGATGGCCCGGGACGAAGAAGCGAGGGGTGGGTGGTCGCACGCCAGCGTCACTCTGCATGGACTCACTCGCGAACCAACTCGTGTGCGGAACCGGGCCTTGAAGGGTCCGGTGCTGAACGGTGGGAGGGTCGCTGGGATCCCCGTCACAGGACGGGGGCGTGAGGGAGACGCAGAGCGCTCGGTGAGCGCGCATCAGGGGGGCGGGGCTGGGTTTTCCAGACCTCGCTCCTGTAGTGATATCTTCGTCTTAATAGGGGCCCCTGTCTATCGTTCAAAGCGCCGCACTGGGCGGCATAAGTGGTTCTGGTAGAGCCGCTTCCGTCGTTGCCCGGGATGTGGAGAGCGCAGGCGAGACGGTGGGGCGGCGGTGGAGAACGAGCGCCTTCTCCACACCGCTCAACAGGGCCCTCGCGCGGGAGCGTGGCGCCCAGGCGAACTCCCCGGGTTGCCCACATCTGCCCACGGGGGCGCTCCCCTGGGAGCTCACAATTCTCCACGCCGAGGGGGCAGCCACGCACCGACCCCCAAGGCTTCCTCGACAGACTTTCCCCAGGACTCTCCACAGGGATCGGGGCGTCGGGGGCTGGGGGTCACCACAAGCAGAGACCGCCACCAGAGCGAAGCTCGGGCGGCGGCCTGGGCGGGAAACGAAGGCTCCCCTGGGGCGAAGGATCAGAGCGCGATCAGGAGCGCCCACCGGACCCGAGGCGGTCGAGGAAGTGCTGGATGCGCCGGGAGAACTCACGGTCGGCGGCGATCTCCTTCTCGATCTTCTCGACCGCGTAGAGCACGGTCGTGTGGTCCCGGCCCCCGAAGAACCCTCCGACCTCCTCGAGGGAGTGCCGGGTGACCTTTCGGGAGAGGTACATGGCGACCTGGCGGGGGAAGGCGATGGCCTTGGTCCGCTTCTTCGACTGCAGCTCGGAGAGCTTGACCTGGTAGTGCTCCGTGACGAGGGAGATGATGTCGTCGACGGTGGGAACCCCCGCGCGAACCTCGATCAGACCCGCGAGGGCCTCCCGGGCGAGGTCCACGGAGATCTTGGCGTTGGTCAGCCGCGTGTACCCGAAGAGGCGCGTCACCGCGCCTTCCAGCTCGCGGACGTTCTCCTCGATGTTCTCCGAGATGAACTGGGCCACGTCGTCGGGGAGCTCGGTCCCGCGCTCGCGGGCCTTACGCTTGACGATGGCCATGCGAGTCTCGAAGCACGGGGGCTCGATCTCGGTGACCATCCCCCACTTGAACCGCGAGACGAGGCGGTCCTGGAGGGTGGGGATGTCCTTGGGCGGGCTGTCCGACGAGAGGACGATCTGCTTGCCCGCGTTGTAGAGAGAGTTGAACGTGTGGAAGAACTCCTCCTGTGTCCGCTCCTTGTTGGCGAGCAGCTGGATGTCGTCCACGACGAGCACGTCGATGTTCCGGTACTTGTCCCGGAAGGACATCATGTCGCCGTTCTCCAGGGCGTCGATGAAGTGGTTCACGAACGTCTCGCACGAGAGGTACAGGATGCGCGAGTCGGGGAACCGCTCGAGGACGGAGTAGCAGAAGGCCTGCAGGAGGTGGGTCTTGCCGACCCCCACGCGCCCGTGGAGGAAGAGGGGGTTGTAGGACTTGCCCGGCTGCTCCGCGGCGCCGAGGGCGGCCGCGTGGCCGAAGCGATTGCAGGGCCCGACCACGAAGCTCTCGAAGGTGCACTTGGGGTTGAGGACGAAGTCGCTGGCCGCGTCGAGCTGGCTGCGCCGGATCGGCTGCTGCTCCCGGCGTGCCGGCGCCTCGGGCGCGGCGCGCTCCGGCTCGGGAGCCGCCGCAGCCTCCGGGGCGGCCTCCACCACCAGGCTCTCGGGCTGTTCCACGAGGACGACCTCGCGGTCGGCGCCCAGGATGGAGTCCACCGCTCGCTGGAGAACGTCGAGGTAGTACTTCGCGATCCACTCCTTGGCGAAGCTGTTGGGGACCGCCACGACAGCGCTGTCGTCGTCGACGCGGATCAGCTTGGAGCGCTTGAACCAGGTCTGGAACTGTTCCGGTGCGAGGGCCGCCACCAGCGCATCCCTGAGGCTCGCGGCGAGGTGCTCCACCTGCTCTCCCTCCGCGATGGTGCCCAGGCCCTGGGAGGACTCGGGGCGGTGGACCTCCGCATCGAAGAGCCCGCGGCCGGGCCGGTCCGAGCGCTCGGACCGCGGCGAGGCGGCGCGGGGAGAGGAAGCGAAAACGAGTGACTTCAGTCGAGTGAGTCAAAATGAACTTGACTTTCCCAGGCCCTGGCCAAATGTGACAAATGCAAACAATGCGAAGGCAGTATGTCCATTGATGGGGCAATAGTTGGAATACTTCCAAGATGATCACCAGGAAGTATGGGCGTTGCTTCTATTGGAGTGTATGGTAAAAGTAGTTTTAGCTTACTGACAGAATTACACTAGAGTTACCTTGATATGTGTAATTCGGTATGTTGCGGGCCATATT
>CAZEFP010000345.1:0-4473 GCA_964511565.1 uncultured Planctomycetaceae bacterium | reverse complement strand
GCGCGTCGCGCCGACCTCCTCGAGAAGCTCATCCAGCGCCCCGAGGAGATCGCTCGCGTGACGCCGGTCCTCGCCCAGGGATCGAGCCGCGCGTCCACCTCCGGGCCCCTGCGCGGCGATGGAGGCGGGCCTGGTCGAGGTCTCCAGCGCGACGACGAGGCGGGCGGCCTCGCCGGACTTCTCCCGCGACGGGTCGGTCATCCTCGCTCGATCTCCTTCGCGAGCGTCTCGGAGAGCTGGACGGCCATCTGTTCGATGCGCTGGGCGTCCGCGCCCTCGATCATCACGCGGGCCTTGGGCTCGGTGCCCGAGTAGCGGACGTTGACCCGGCCGTCGGCTCCGAGCTCCTCCTCGAAGCGGGCGCGCAGGGCCTGGAACTCCGAGAGGGTCTCGAGGTCGGGCTTCGAGGCCACCACCAGCCCGAGGAGGACCTGGGGGAAGGGGACGAAGGGGGCCGCGAGGGTGGAAAGGGCGGCGTCGTTGCGCGCGGCCACGCCGAGCACGTGGAGGGCCGTCAGGAGGCCGTCGCCGATGAACCCGTTCTCGGAGCCGAAGATGATGTGCCCGGACTTCTCTCCGCCCAGGGAGAGGCCCTGGCTCCGGAGGCCCTCGACGACCTGGCGGTCGCCGACGCCCACCTCGTGGACGCCAATACCGCTGGGGGCCAGCGCCCGATGGAGGCCGCGATTGCTCATGACCGTGGCGACGATGCGGCGGTCCTCCCAGAGGCCACGCTCTGCCGCGTCGCGGGCGATGATGGTCATGATCGCGTCTCCGTCGACGAGCTCCCCGCGTTCGTCCACGAGCAGGCAGCGGTCCGCGTCCCCGTCGAGGGCGATGCCCAGGCTCGCGCCGGTCTCGCGGACCCGGGCCTGGAGGGACTCCGGGTGGGTCGAGCCACACCCGTGGTTGATGTTCAGGCCGTCCGGTGAGCAGTGGAGGCTGGTGACCTCGGCGCCGAGGCGCTCGAGCACGTCCGGCCCGACGGAGCTGGCGGCGCCGTTGGCTCCGTCGAGGACGATCTTGAGGCCGCTGAGGTCCAGGGGGTCGCCCTCACAGCCCAGGGCCACCAGGTGGTCTCCGTAGGCCGCGCGCAGGGAATCGTCGTGGTCGAGGGGCGGCTCATCCGCTCCGCCGTGGGGATCGATCCGCTCGAGTTCGTCCCGCAGCCGGATCTCGATCTCCGCCTGCTCTGCGTCGGTCAGCTTGTTGCCGCCGCCGGCGAAGAGCTTGATCCCGTTGTCCTCGGCGGGGTTGTGGGAGGCGCTGATCATGGCACCGAGGGCCACGGGGCGAGACCCGGTGAGCCAGGCGAGGCCCGGGGTGGGCAGGAGCCCAGCGGTGGTGGCACGGATCCCGGCCTGCGCGAGCCCACGAGCCAGCGCCTCCTGCAGGGGCCCGGCGGAGGCACGGCCATCGTGGGCGATGAGGGCCTTGCCCTCACTGCCGTCGGAGCCGCGCCCGAGCACGGCGCCAGCGGCGCGCCCGAGGGCCTCGACCGCCGTGGGCGAGAGCCAGCCCTCGAGGGCGCGGCCACGGATCCCGTCGGTCCCGAAGATCGGGCCGTCACTTCTCTTGGTCGTCATCCTGAGTGCCCCGTACCAGGGCGATGGAACTGGTGGAGTCATCCACGGTGAGGCGGAGCGAGGTGGCAGGGTCGGCCTTGGCCTCGTCGAAGTAGGGGCCCAGGCGTTGACGCCAGAGCGGGTCGACCGCGTCGACCTCAACGGGTGCGCGGTTACCGGGCTCTCTCAGCGCGCGATCCACGTCCACGAAGACGCGGGCGTTCTCGCGCACGAACTGCAGGATCTCCTGGAGCATCTGGGTGCGCGTCGCCTCCGGGAGCCCCTCGGGGAACAGGCCTCGCTCCATCACCTGGACCTTGACCAGTTCGGTGGGGGGGAGGAACGGGGCGTCGCCCGCCAGGCGCGCGGCGTCGAACGAGACCAGCGCGACCTCGAGCTCCAGGGTCGTGATCAGGGTCTCGCGGGGAGCGAGCTCGCCGCGGAGGAACAGCTCCCCGTCGATCTCGATCTCGGGGAGCTTCTCCCGGTCGATGTGGAGGCGCTCCACGAAACCGCGCCCGGAGTAGGCCGAGAGGTCGATCGGCTCGAAGGCCAGGACCGACGGGTCCGCAGCGATGGCCTGGACCACGGCGGCGGGGCCGCGCACGCCGACCCGAGCGGGGTTGAACTCGAGGGAGTCCACGAGGAGGTCCGACGCGGGGGGCAGGGTGATCAACCCGAAGTCGCCGGCGTCGGCCGCCTCGGCGCTGGCGGCGAGGGAGTCGATGGAGGGCTCGATCTCGTCGTTGGCGTATCGCTCCACCTTGACCACGAGGGTCTCGGGGTTGACGAAGCGGACGTCCAGGCCGCCCTGGACGCGCTCCAGGCCCCATGAGAGGTCGGAGGGCTCCACCTGTCGCTCGTTGCCGACCCAGCCCTCCTCGACGATCAGGACCCCCCCCAGCCCGCCGCTGACCTTGTCCAGCTCGGCCTCGGCTGCCTCCGCACGGACCTCGATCTGATCTCCGTCCGCCGGGCTGGCGACGTGCAAGCCCTCGCGGGGGAGCACGATGGTCAGCACCCCTCTCCGCGGGATGGTGTTGGCTCCAGCACCGGCCTCGACCTGCACCTCGACCGTGAAGGTCTGCTCGCCCATGACCGCCCTGCCCGCGAGCGCGAAGATGAAGACGGCGAGGACGAACGAGGTGAGCTTCTCCACCGGGGCGCCGAAGATCACCTTGGCGAGGCGAGTGAGCAGCGGGGGCCGCTCCACGCGGCTCGGGTCGGCGAGGTCATCGCCTCCGAGCCGGGCACGGAGGACGTCGCCGAGCTCCTCGCGCATCACGCGCCGCTCCATGGTGCCGCCCTGGAAGACGGAGATGAGCCCGGTCTCCTCGGACACGGCGACGACCACGGCGTCGGTCTCCTCGGTCAAGCCGAGGGCCGCGCGGTGGCGGGTACCCACCGAGCTCGCCAGCTGATCGTTCTCTGACAGGGGCAGGATCGCCATCGCGCACAGCACCCGCCCCTCGCGCAGGATCACGGCGCCGTCGTGGAGCGCGGCGCCCGTGTGGAAGATGCTGTCCAGCAGCTCCTGCTTGACGTCGCCGTCGATCTTGACCGCGTTCCTGGTGTAGGGCTCCAGGGACGACTGGCGCTCGAAGGCGATGAGCGCTCCCTGCTTGCGCTTGGCCATGGAGATGCAGGCCTCGACGACCTCATCCACGGCGTCATTGGACTGGCGCCCCAGGAACCGCCGCAGGAGCGGGTTGTCTCCGATGCTGACGATCCCTCGCCGCAGCTCCGGCTGGAAGACCACCGCCAGGATGACCACCGCGAAGCCCGTGACGCTCTGGACGATGATCTCGAGCTCGACGAGGTCGGCCGACTGCGCGACGCTCAGCAGGATCACGTACAGCAGGAAGTACGCGATGGCCGCACCGCGGATCATCCGGCTGCTGCGCGCGGTGGTGAGGAAGAACAGGAACAGATGGATCCCGACCGTCAGGATGAGAACCTGGACGATGGTCTTGGGGTCGGGGGGCATCTTTGGATCCGGTGCGGGTCGGGCGAGATCAGCCGATCGGAGCCCCAAGACTATCTCCCGGGAGGTCCGTGAGCACGCGCCGCGTGCCTATACGGAGCCTGGCAGCCGGCCCCCGGCTCCCCTCTGGATCGGCGGTCCTGGCTGGAGGAATGAAGCCCGCTTCACGGGCTTCGCCATACGGCCCCGCCTGTCCCGGTTCAGGGGCAGGGGCCGATGGCAGCGGCGACCAGCGCCGCCTCCCTCATGACGGCCACGTCGTGCACCCGGAGGACATCCGCGCCGCCCGCCGCGACGGCCAGGGCAATGGCGGCGGCGGTGCCTCCGATGCGCTCCCGGAGGGCCGGCGCGCGGCGCCCGGCGGCGGACCTCCAGTCCGCCGCGCGCTCCTCGCCGGTGATGTGCCCGATGAACGACTTCCTGGAGACCCCGAGCAGCAGCGGAGCGCCGAGGGCGCGGAGCTCTCGGAGGCCCCTGAGGAGCTGGAGGTTGTGCTCCAGGCGCTTGCCGAAGCCGATCCCCGGGTCGAGGGCCAGCCGATCGGCCGGGATCCCAGCCGAGATGGCGTCCTCCATCCGCTCCCCCAGGCACGCTCGCACCTCGGCGAGGGCGTCGACGTAGGTGGGGGAGGACTGCATGGTCTGCGGGGCGCCCTGCCGATGCATCAGCACCAGGAACAGGTCGTGCTCCGCCCTCAGCTCCGCCAAGGTGGGGATCATGTCGGGGTCTGCGAGCCCGCCGCTGATGTCGTTGACGATGCGCGCGCCGGCCTGCACGGCCTGGCGGGCCACCTGGGACTTCGTGGTGTCCACGGAGATCGGCAGGGAGCACTGGCGGGCGAGCCCCTCGATGACCGGGAGGATCCGCCTCAGCTCCTCCTCGGCGGCGACCGGCTCCGCGCCAGGGCGCGTGGACTCACCGCCT
>CAZEFP010000344.1:0-4488 GCA_964511565.1 uncultured Planctomycetaceae bacterium | reverse complement strand
CCGTCGCCTTCGCCGTGAAGGAGGACATGCCGGTCATGTTCGTGACCGAGGACACCACCCGGGCCAAGCCCGAGACCCTGCGCGCCCTGTACGGGGCCGCCATCGACGCCGGGGCGTCTCGCCTCTGCGTCTGCGACACCTGCGGTCACGCCACCCCGACCGGCGTCCGCCGGCTGCTCAAGTTCGTCCGCGAGATCGCCGACGAGCGGGGCGCCGACGTCGGGATCGACTGGCACGGCCACAGGGACCGGGGGTTCGGGCTGATCAACGCCCTGGTCGCGATCGAGGCCGGAGCGAGCCGGATCCACGGGACGGCGCTGGGGGTCGGCGAGCGGGCGGGCAACACCGAGATGGACATGCTCCTGGTCAACCTCGGCCTGGTGGGCTGGATCGACAGGGACCTCACCGCCCTGGGCGACTACGTCAAGAAGGCCTCGGAGTCCATCGGGATCCCCTTCCCCGACAACTACCCCGTCTTCGGGAGCGACGCCTTCGAGACGGCCACGGGGGTCCATGCTGCGGCGGTCGTGAAGGCCTTCCGCAAGGGCGACGCCTGGCTCGCGGACCGCGTCTACTCGGGTGTCCCTGCCGCCATGGTCGGGCTCGAACAGCGCATCCTGGTGGGCCCCATGAGCGGCAAGTCCAACGTGAGCTGGGTGCTCGAGAAGAACGGCATCGAGGCCGACGAGGGCACCGTGGCCCGGGTCCTGGACTTCGCCAAGAGCTCGGCCCGAAACCTCACCGACGCCGAGGTGATCGAGGTCGCCCGCGCCTGAAGCGCGTGCCCCTCCCCGCCGCGACGGGTCAGCTCGGGACCCAGCGCAGGATGCGGGTGATCGAGCCGTCCTCCTCCTCGCGTTCCCCGAGGGGCTCCATCCCGACCTTGTGGAGGACCCGCAGGGAGGCGTCGTTCTCGGCGGCGACGGTGGCGATGATCTCCTTGAGCCGGAGGCGGCGCGCTCCGTGGGCGAGCATGCCCTCCACGGCCTCCGTGGCGAGCCCCTGTCCCCAGCGGGACCTCAGGAGGGCGTACTTCACCTCGTCCTCCTCCTGCCCGCCCGGCCTGACGATGCCGCAGAATCCCACCACCTCGCCGGTGTCGGTGAGCGTCAGCGCCGCCATCCCGTAGCCACGGAGCCGGTAGTTGCGCTCGGTCACCTCGACCCAGCGCTCGGCCTCCTCCAACGACAGGGGCTCACCGTCGTCCACCCAGCGCACGGTCTCGCGGTCCCCGTAGACAGCCACGAGGTCCGACACGTCCCCGGGCCCGAGGCGTCGAACGGTGAGCCGCTCCGTCCGGTAGAGGACGTCCTCCCCTACAGGTTGATCCACAGGATGTAGGCGATCCACCCGCCCAGCATCAGCCCAGCGCGCAGGCGCGCCGCCCGCCCGCGGAAGACCGAGGGCGCGAGGACGAGGACCAGGGAGAAGACCACGTTCACCGGGAAGTCGCGGGCCAGGGAGCGGTCCACCGCCGCGGCCCAGGCTTCCTGCCCCGTCGATGACCCCCCGAACGGCGCCACCACGGCGGCCACGCCCATGACCGCGAGGGTGTTGAAGACGTTGCTGCCCACGATGTTGCCCAGCCCGATCTCCGTGTGGCCCTTGCGGGCGCTGACGACGCCAGCAGCGAGCTCGGGGAGGGAGGTGCCCAGGGCGAGGATGAGGAGGCCGACCACGCCGTCCTTGAGCCCGAGGGAGTCGGCCACGCCGGTGGCCCCCATCAGCACGAGGCGGGCGCCGGCGAGGATGGCCAACGCCCCGATGACGACGCGGACCCAGGGGTAGGGCGCGTGGGTCTCGCCGGCCTCCATGTCCGCCGCGGGGGAGTCCTCGCCGCGCCCCCTGAAGATGATCAGCTCGAGGGTGTAGGCCACGAAGACCGCGAGCATCGTGCCGCCCTCGACCCGGGTCACCTGCCCATCTCCGAGGACGTAGTAGAGGCCCGCGAGAGAGAGCAGCAGCGGCATGCTCTCGCGGATCGACAGTCGGCCCACCAGGGCCCGCGGCAGGATCAGGCCGACGGTGCCGAGCACGAGCCCGGCGTTCGCCACGTTGGATCCCAGCACGTTGTCCAGCGCCACTCCGGGCCGGTCGTCGACGGCGGCGAGAGTCGACACCACCACCTCGGGCAGCGAGGTCCCCCACGCCACGACGGTCAGCCCCACGACCCACGGGTTGATCCCGAACCGGGTGGCGAGGGTCGCGCCGCCCTCGACGAGGGAGTCCGCTCCCTTGGCGAGCAGCACGAATCCGAGCAGCAGGAACGCGATGTCCAGGAACATGGTCGCTGAGGCTACCGCCCCGGAATCGGTGAGGCCCCTTCCAACGGCAATCTCTCCCCACGCCGCCGGCGCGGGCCTAGGTCCCCGCCGGTCGGAGCGCCATACTCCTGGAATGCCCGCCCCCGTGATCGCCGTGAACGGCCTCTACCACGCGGAGGATCCGATGCTGCGTCTCCGGCAGCGCTACCCCGACGCGGTCCGTCGGGCTGGTGGATTCCCCCTCGCCCTCGCACCCATGCTGGACCCGGTCGGGCAGCTCGAGGAGCTGAACGCGGTCCTCGACCGCGTGGACGGCCTCGTCCTCACCGGGGGCGACGACTTCGTCACGGAGGGCCTCGGCCTCGGCCCCACCCACCCCTCGGCCGACGTCACCGACGGCTCCAAGCAGGGCTTCGACCTCGCCCTGACCCGCATCGCCCTCGAGCGGGACCTGCCCATCCTCGGGATCTGCTACGGCATGCAGTGCCTGGGCCTCGCGGCGGGTGCGACGCTCTGGCAGGACCTGCCTTCCCAGCGCCCGGGCCGCGTCCCCCACGCCGACAGTGCGGTCCATCCGGTACATCCGGCTCCGGGCTCGAAACTGGCCCGCCTGGTGGGGCTAGACCCCGTCCAGGTGGTCTCACGGCACCATCAGGCACTTCGGACCATCCCGCCCCCTTGGATCGTCTCCGGAGTGGACGAGGAGGGTCTGGTGGAAGCCATCGAACACCCCCACCGTTCGTTCGCGATCGGTATTCAATGGCACCCTGAACTCAGCCCCGGCGAATCCGTTCACGAGGCGCTGTTCCGCGGCCTCATCGAAGCTGCACGCGCCCACCAACGACCGGTCCCCAGATGAAGTACGGCAAGATCACCCCCGAAGAGGCGGCCCGCATGGCCCGCCGGGACCGCTTCCGGATCCTCGGCCTGACGGTGAGCGCCCTCCTGATCGGCGCCCTCTATCTCTACTCCCAGGCGCGGACGATCGCGGAGCAGGAGAAGCTGAACCAGGAGTCCGCCCGTGAGGTCCCCACGCCGGAGGAGACCGTCCAGCAGATCCCCTTCGACCAGCCGGAGGTCCTTTCCCAGATCGAGGACGCCACGGAACCCCAGCAGGAGTTCCTGGAGACCGCGCCCCTGAAGGAGGTCTTCGCCTACGCGAAGCTGCAGACCCGCAAGGCCCTCGAGTCCGCGGGCATGCGCACCCTCGACGCCGAGGTCTCCAGCGAGCTGCTGGCCGACCCCTCCGCCCACCGCCTCGACCCCATCCTCCTCCGCGGTCAGATCCTCGAGGTCTCGGAGCGCCAGGGGTCGGACGGCTCCCGCTCTGGGTGGATCGGGAGCGTCCTCACCGACGACGGGTCGCTCGGGTACTTCCTCGTGCAGGACGCGCCCAGGCTCGAGGGAGACCCGAACGCGCCGCAGTCCCTGCGGCCCGGGGACTACATCCGGGTCGACGGCATCTTCCACAAGGTGTATCGCGCCGCGGTCCCGGCCGAGATGGGCTCGGAGACCCTGGAGTCCGCGAGCGGACCGCTCGTCCTCGGCTTCCGCGCGTCGCCCTCGACCCCCGCCGTCCCCGACGCCGAGGACTTCACCGAGGAGTGGGCGCAGGCGCTCCTGCTCGGGCTCGACTCCGTCATCGACGACGAGGTCTCCAGGACCTTCGAGAAGGACGCCTTCGAGCTCCAGCAGTGGGGGCTGATGGCCTACGCGCAGAGGAAGGGCGCGGAGACCGACTGGGACGCCGCGGCCGAGCTGAACCAGGAGGTCCTGTCCCAGATCTACGAGGACGGCGATCAGTTCCGGGGGACCCCGTTCCGGATCCCCGTCAGCATCAACCTCGACACCTACTCCACCTCCGTTGACGACAACCCGCTGCGGCTGGATCGCGTGACGCAGGGCTGGATCGGGAACAACAACTGGAAGGGCGCGGTCAAGACGATCAAGTGGGTCGGCCCCTTCGTTCGCCGCGACATGCTGCGGACCAAGGGCCTCAAGGGCGCGGACGACCCCCACCGTTACGTCCAGGCCAAGGGGTACTTCTTCCGGAACATCCTCTTCAGCAACAAGTCCGGAGAGCCGCGGCGCTCCCCGGTCTTCGTCCTCCACGACCTCGAGGTGTTCCAGCTCAAGGGCCCCAACCCGGTGGCGCCCATCGCGGTGGTGGTGGTGGGCGCGACCATCTTCATGGTGATCGTGATCTTCCTGCTGCTGCGCGCCG
>CAZEFP010000343.1:0-4498 GCA_964511565.1 uncultured Planctomycetaceae bacterium | reverse complement strand
CCCAGCTCCACGACCTGATCCCCCACAGCCTCGCGCTGCTCATCATGGGCGGCGGCGTCGGGGCCGCGCTCCTGATGGCGGTGCGCTCGAGCTCGAGGGTGTTGACCGGCTTCGCGCTGATCGGCGGGTACGCCACGCCGCTCCTGCTGGAGACCGCCGCGACCTCCACTTTCCCCCTCCTGGGCTTCCTGCTCGTCCTGAACCTGGGCCTGCTCGCCGCCATGCGGGTCACCCGATGGAGTTGGATGGGGTTGGGAGCGGCGCTCGGCACGTTCATCGTGCAGCTCCTCTGGCTCCACCTCAACGAGGCGCCCGGGGGCCCCTGGAGCGTCGTGCTGAGCCTCGGCCTCTTCCCGCTGCTGTTCAGCGCGGTCTTGCGGGCCGCTCCCGGTCGGAGCTCGGAGCTCCCGCCCGCGACCCTCCTAGCGCTGCTGGCACCGGCGGTGATCACCCTCCTGACGACGCCATCGGTCACCAGCACCACGAGCCTGTGGCCGGTCACGGCGCTCATGGGTGTCCTCATCGTCGCAGCGCGCTTCATCTTGCGGTCGGACCAGCTCACCCTGGCGACCTCGATCACCGGCGGCCTGACCCTGACGATCATCGCCCTGAGGACCCGCATGGCCCTCTCGGGCGAGCTGACCGAATGGACCTGGATCCAGTGGGCCATCGGCATGTGTGGAATCTCAGGCAGCATGCTCCTCCTCTCGCTGCGCGCCGGATCGGAACGGCGCCAGTTCCTGAGCTTGCTCCCCTTCTCCGTCGCCGCCATCGCCCTCCTCGCGGCGCCCTTCGTCGGCTGGCTACCTGAGCGGCTCGACCTCCCGACGCCCTTCACCGTCGGCGTCCTGTCCATGGGCCTGATCGCAGGCGCCTCGGCATTGATGAGGAACGAGGTCCGATACGCCCTTGTGGCGGGTGTCCTCACTGGCCTCGCCGGCGGGTTCATCAGCCTCCTGTTGGACCGTGAGTGCCTTCGGCTCGACGCGCCGCCGCTCCTGGCAGGGTTCGCGCTCGCCGGGGCAGCCCTGATCGTCGGGCGCCTTCGCCCCGACCGCAGGGACGCCGCGGGCGCCCTCGCGGCCTCCTTCCCTGTGTTCCCGCTGCTGCTCCTGGTCCTGACCCGGAACACCTACGAGTCACCTGCGGTCGCCGTCGTCCTCGTGGGCATCTCGGCCCTCGGCCTGGCGACCGCTCTGCGGAACCGCTGGGGCTTCGTGGTCGCCGGCCTGGTCGCCGGCGCGACCGCGCTGGACCTGACCGGATTCCTCGGCCTGAGCCCGCGCTGGAGCGAGGCCACCATGGCGCTGCCGGTGCTGAGCTTCTGCGTGATCGCGGGCTCGCTCCCCCTCGCTGCCCTCTGGCAGCGCGAGAAGAGTGGCAAGGCGGGTGAGGTCTTCGCGCTCATCTCGGCGCTCCCCGCGCTCGTCCTGGCCCTCGCCGCGTCCAACTCCCTGCTGCTCGAGGAAGCATCGGGGCTGGCCGTGCTCGGGCTCGACGGCCGGCTCGTGGTGCTCTTCGGCGCCGCTGCCGTCCTCCACCTCGCACGGCGCCTCGCCAAGGAGAGCGCCGCGAGCCCCAGGGCTCGCGCGATCATCGACGCCACCACCGCCACCCTCGCGTGGTGCGGCCTCGCTCAGCTCGTGAGCTTCGACTGGCCCACGATCTCCCTCGCCGGAACAGCGGCCGCCTTCACCTACTTCACCGGGCGGGCGAAGGGGCAGACCGTGGCCGTCGTGGCCGGGACGACGCTGGGCGCCGCCGGACTCGGGCTCATCTTCTCGACCTACGTCCTCAACACCTTCAGCCGCGAGCCCCTGCTGATCCCGCTGGACGTCACCATCGACCACGCCCTCGTGGGGGCAGCGCTCCTGGTGGGCCTCAGGGGGCTTGGCCAGTCCGAGCGGGCCCGGGAGATCGCCGGGCTCGTTGTCGGCCTCGCGTCGGTCCTGCTGGGCGTCGCCTTCTCCTGGATCAACGCCGTCATCCTGAACCACTTCAGCACCGGCGACGTCATCACCCTCGACCTGGAACGCATGCAGTCCAGGGACCTCACCATGTCCTTGGCCTGGACGGCCTTCGCCGTCGCCCTGCTCACGGTCGGCGTCCGCCGCCGGGTCAGCGGCCTGCGCTGGGCGAGCCTGGTGGTCCTGGTGGCCACGGTCCTCAAGGTCTTCCTCTACGACCTGGGCGCCCTCGAGGGGCTCGCGCGCGTGGGCTCCTTCCTGGGCCTCGCGGTCTGCCTGCTCGGCGTTTCTCTGCTCTACGGCAAGGTCCTCGGGCAGGACCCCGGGCGCGACGGGCCCGGGGGCGATAACCTGCTCCCCCATGACGACGAGGTCCCAGAGTCCGACGCAGGAGGAGTGGCGCCGTGAGGTCGAGCTGGCGCTCGGCCCCGATCGGTCGTTCGAGCGCGCCCTCGTGACCAGGACGCTCGAGGGGATCGACGTCGAGCCGCTCCACTCCGGGTCCCCCGGAGCGCCCGCCACGGACGCGGGTGAGGTCACCCCGCGGGGAGGCGGGTGGGCCGTGGCCCAACGCGTCGACCACCCGTCACCGGAGGTCTCCAACCGTCAGCTGCTCGAGGACCTCGCGGGCGGCTCGACCGGCCTCTCGATCGAGCTCGATCCCGGGACGGCCGGGCCCCCAGGGGACGGTGGACCGCGCGGCGTGCGGGTCCGCTGGCTCCACGACCTCGACCAGCTGCTGGCGGGCGTCTATCTGGACGCCGTCCCGATCGCCTTCGGGACGAGCGCGAACGGGCTCCCCCTCGCGGCGACGTTCGGCGCGCTCTGCGAGGAGCGCGCCGTCGACCTCGGCGCCGTCGAGGCGCACCTCGGCATGGACGCCGTCGCGACCCTCGCGGCCCGCGGCGCCCTGCCCGGAGACCTGGAGGATGCCCGCAAGGAGGCGAGCGCCCTCGCCCGCGGAGTTGCCGATCGCATGCCTCGCTCAAGGGCCCTCGCCGTCGACGCGTCGCCGTGGTCCCGGGCGGGCGGCCACGCGGTCCAGGAGCTGGGGTTCGCGCTCGCCGCCTACGCCGAGACCCTCCGGGCGCTGGTCGAGGACGGACTCTCCGTCGAGGACGCGGACCGCCAGTTCGTCTGGCGCATGGACGTGGGCCACGACCTCATCACCGAGGTCTCCAAGCTGCGAGCCCTGCGACTCCTGCACGCCAAGGCCCTCGGCGCCTGGGGCGTGGAGAGCGCACCGCCGCTGGTGCTCCACGTCACCACCTCGCCCCGCGGGCTCGCACGCAGGGACCCCTGGACCAACATGCTCCGCACGACCCTCGGCGCCTTCGCGGCGGCGGTGGGCGGCGCCGACCTGATCACGACCTTGCCCTTCGACACCGCGCTCGGTGAGCCCGGTGCGCTCGGCCGGCGGAACGCGCGGAACCTGCAGCTCGTCCTCGCCCGCGAGGCACGCCTCGATCACGTGGGCGATCCCGCGCGCGGCGCCCACGCCGTCGAGGCGCGGACGGACGCCCTGGCCCGGCGAGCCTGGGCGCTCATGCAGGAGACCGAGGAGGCCGGCGGGCTGGCCGCCGCCCTGACGTCCGGGCGACTGGCGACGGCCCTCTCCGCGTCGAGGCACGACCTGGACTCCCAGATCCACACCCGCCGCCGACCCCTCGTCGGGGTGTCCGTCTTCCCCCCGACGGACGAGGCGCCCACCGCCCAGGGCTCCGCGGAGCACCCCGGCGCGCCCGCCCGGGCCGCGCGCCTGGCCGCCCGCGGAGACGTGGTGCTGGGCCCCATCGACGGCCTCGATCACGGGCTCCGCGCCGCCGCGGCCGGCGCCACCCTCGAGGAGCTCGGCGACGGGCTCGTGCGCGGCGCCCCCCTCACCGTCGACCCCCTCCCGTCGATCCGGGAGGCCGCGGCCTTCGAGGACCTCGCGGAGGGCCCCGCCCTGCCCGCGTTCCTGGCCTGTCTCGGTCCGCTCGCCGCCCACGGCCCCCGCAGCCAGTTCGCCGGAGACCTCCTCCGGGCGGGCGGCTTCGAGGTGTTCAGCTCCACGCCGGGCGAGAGCGTCGACGAGATCGCCGCCGAGCTCGCCGCCTCCGGCGCCCGGGTCGCGTGCCTCTGCGCCGCCGACGCCGACCTCGAGGAGGACGGAGAGGCCGCCTGCGCCGCGCTCCGCGCGGCCGGCGCCGCCGCCGTGGTCCTCGCCCGCCGGCCGTCGGACGCCGACGGTCCCCTGCTCGCAGCGGGGCTCCACGGCCACCTCCACGCTGGCAGCAACGCGGTGGCACTCCTGCGCGAGCTCCGCGAGGCGGCCGCCGCGTCCCCCACTCCGGAGGCCGCAGGATGACCACAGCCCCCGACCTCACCGGGCTCGACTTCGATCAGGCCCACGCCGCGTCCACCCCCCGCCCGCGCGAAAAAACCTCCGCTGCAGCAAGTGGATCCTGCCCGGCCGACAGATCTACGACGTCGGCGCCAAACTTCCGCGCCATTGCTAGTTTTTCTGGGTCGAAATCCAATCCTAGTAC
>CAZEFP010000342.1:0-4507 GCA_964511565.1 uncultured Planctomycetaceae bacterium | reverse complement strand
CGAGGGTCGATGAGGAGCACATCGCGCTCCTCCTGAAGGAGGGCCTCGAAGGCGCTGTAGGCGCTGTTCTGAACGTTGACCTCGGCACCGCTCTCTTCGAGCGCCCGCGCGAGGAGTGCAGCCCCCCCGGGGGCTTGCTCAACGAGCATGATGCGAATCCCCTGGTGGCGGGGCTCGGCCCCCCGCGGGGTCGTGCCCCTCTCGCCGGGTGCGTCCTTGAGCGGCAGCACCAGCGTGAACGTCGACCCTTGGCCGCGGCGGCTCTCGAGTCGGACCTCTCCGCCGGCCGCACGCGCAATGCGCGCCACGAGGGCCAGCCCGAGGCCCACGCCTCCGTGCTTGCGAGTGTCTGACTTGTCCAGCTGCTCGAAGGCCTGGAACAGCCGGGCGCGCTCTCGATCATCGATCCCGAGCCCGGTGTCGGTGACCTTGAACACGGTGAGCGGGAGCCCGTACTCGCCCTCGGCCGGAGAGACCTCAAGGGTGATCTCACCCGAGTCCGTGAACTTGATCGCGTTGTCCACCAGCCGCATGAGCGCCTGACGGATCCGGCGGGCGTCCCCGAGCTGGCTGGCGGGGAGCGCAGGGTCCACATAGGTGGCCATGCACAGCCCCTTGGCGGCCGCGGCGTCGGCGGACAGTCCTGCAACCTCCTCCAGCAGCGCGCCCGCGTCCAGCGGTTCGGTCGCCATCTCGATCGAGTGAGAGTCGAACTTGGTGAGCTCCATGATGTCCTCGACCAGGGACAGGAGGGCCTTCGACGATCGCAAGGCCCTCTCCGCAAGAGCCTGCTGCTCTGCGTCCAGCTCGGTCTCGATGAGCAGGTTCGTCGTCCCGAGCACCGAGTGCAGGGGCGTGCGGATCTCGTGGCTCATGTTCGCCACGAAGGCCTCCTTCGCGCGATGGCCACCGCGCCCTTCCCTGACCGCGTTGGTGAGCCGCGTCTGCAGCTGAGCCACCTCGAATTCGTGCTGCGTGGCCTGCTCCCGCGCGGAGGTGATGCTCTCGGCCCGCTCCCTGGAGAGCTGCTCCATGAGCTCGGCGTCCTGCCGGAGCCGCTCACTGATCGCGCTCAACTCCCCCGTGCCAGGGGCGGGGTCGGGAACGAGGCCCCCACGCGCGGCCTCGGCGAGCCGAGAGATCGGCGCGAGGGCGAGTCGGGTGAGCACCGGGAGAAGGAAGACCAGGAACAGCGCCGTGATTCCCACGATGCGCCCCGCGAGGCCGATCAGGTCTCGCATCCCTCGCTCGACCGCCGGGTAGCCGGCCTCCAGGAAGAGCGTCGCCTGGATTCGATCCTGCCCCGCGGCGAGGAAGGTGCGCTTGACGACGAGGCGATCGGGGTCGAGCTGACGCTGGGGCCCGTCGAGCGCGATGGGCTCGGCGCCGGGCGCCTGCTCGGCCCCACGGTTGGTCATGGTCCACGGCTCCTCCGCCCCGGGCATCAGGAGGGACACTCGACGGACCCCGCTGATCTCCGCCACCTGCCGGAGGGACCGGCGAAGCCGCGCCTCCACGAGCTCGTCCCCCATGGCCGCCCCCACGAGGTCCTCGGACATCGACAGGGTCGCCTGGTCCACCAGGGCGCCGAAGTGGGCCGCGTCCGCGCGCCGGAGCGCGCTCCGCTCGCTGAGGATGAAGGCGCACACGGTGACCAGCACGAAGGTCATCACCGCCCCGAAGATCATGAGCGAGAGGCCCGTCGCCATGGACCCCATGGAGCCCGAGCGGTCGGGCTCCCGCGCCTCCATGGCGTGCTCCTCACCGTGGTCCTCCACCGGATCGGCGGGGGCCTGCGGCAGATGGCGCGGCGCTGCGACGGCCGGCTCGTGGGAAGCGGGGTCAGGTAGAGGCATGGTCGGGTGGCGCCGGGTGGACCGCCGCGTCCCTCATTCCTCGGCCCCCTGGCCCGTCTCGACTTGAGTCCCTTTAGTCTGTTCCGGACTCCTGCGCCAACCCGAGCCACGCTCCGGCAGCCTCGTCCGCGGCGGCGAACCTCGCGTTCGGTCCGGCCTTTCGCCGCATGAGGCCCAGGGCCCCGGGGCTCATCCGAACCCGCATTCGCACCGTCCCGTCCTCGGACACCTCCTCCTCGAGCACCGCCCCTGCGCCCCGGACCACCGCGACGGTGCGGCCGTCCCCGGGGGGCGCGGTCACGTCCACCAGCCCCGAGCGGTCGTCCAGGCGGCGGCGGACCAGCTCGGTGAGCTCATCCACCCCCTCTCCCGAGTGGGCGCTCACGTGCACCACCTCGATTCCTCGGTCCCGCAGCTCTCCGTCCAGCAAGGCGAGCCCGAGACGGTCCCCGACGCGATCCACCTTGTTGAGCACGATGATGTCCGAGGCGAGGTGGCCGGCGACGTCCCCCAGCACCTCGTCCACGGCGTTCATCTGGTGGTGCGCATCGGGGTTGGACGCGTCCACCACGTGCAGGATCAGGTCGGCATGGAGGGTCTCCTCCAGCGTCGCGTGGAACGACGCCACCAGGTGGTGCGGGAGCCGCTGGAGGAAGCCGACGGTATCCGAGAGCAGGACGGTCCGGCGGTCCGGAAGGACCCACCGGCGCGTCCGGGTATCCAGCGTCGCGAAGGGCATGTCCGCCGCGAACTCCGTGGAGCCGGTGAGCCGGTTGAGCAGGGTCGACTTGCCGGCGTTGGTGTACCCGACGAGCCCCACGACGAACTCGCTGCCGCGCGCGCTGACCTCCCGCTGCTTGCGCCGCTCGATGACGGCGAGCTCTCGCTTGAGGTCGGTGATGCGCTTGTTGAGGAGGCGCTTGTCCGTCTCCAGCTGCGTCTCACCGGGGCCGCGGGTGCCGATGGCCCCCTCCATCCGCTCGAGGTGCGTCCACATCCGGCGCAGGCGCGGCATGAGGTAGATGTTCTGGGCCAGCTCCACCTGCAGGCGCGCCTGCTGGGTCTGGGCGCGGCGTGAGAAGATGTCGAGGATCAGCTCCGAGCGGTCGATGACCCGGGTCCCCCACGCCTTCTCGAGGTTCCGCCCCTGGGCGGGGGTGAGGTCGTTGTCGACCACGATGCCGTCGACCTCGAGCCGCTTCGCCTCGTCTCCGATCTCCTCCACCTTGCCCTTGCCGAAGAGCGTCGCGGGGTGCTGCCGGCTGCGCGTCTGGGTGACCCCGTCCCCCACGACCTCCGCCTCGGCCGCCTCCACGAGGGCCTTCAGCTCCGAGAGCGGACCATCGCTCTCCGGCGGCTGGTCGGGGAGCAGGACGCCGCAGGTGAACAGGCGCTCCTTGACGCGGTCCGTGCTGAATCCGGAACCGCCCATCAGATGTCCCCCCTCAAGGTGCCGGGACGCCCACGGTTGATCTCACCGGGGTCTGCTTCAACTCGACGGAGCGGATGATGTCGACCATTCGTTCAGGGGCCTGCTCGATGTGGAATCGCCAGTTGGTGTCGTCCCGGGCGGGATGATCGCTCCGGAAGTGGGTGCCGCGGGACTCGGCTCGGTGACACGCGCCGAGGGTCGCGAGGCGCGCGACCGTGAGCATGTTCACCAGCTCGACGGAGCGGTCGTCGTCGAGGCGCAGGGACCGCACCGCGCGCGCCCAGAAGTCGAAGGTCTCCAGCGCGCCCTCCATGCCCGCGGCGTTGCGCTCGACCCCCATCTGCCGCCACATGAGCGACTTCAACGAGTAGGTGAGGTCCGCGATGTTGACCTGCACCCCTGAGGGCGCGTCCTCGCGGATCCGCTCCGCGGCGCTCTGGATCTCCGGCCTGCCGGCAGCGGCGGCTGCCACCGCCGCGGTGCGTCCGACCGTCTCGCCGAGGACCATGCCCTCGAGCAGGGAATTCGAGCCCATGCGGTTGGCGCCGTGCAGCCCGGTGCTCGCGCACTCCCCCACGGCCCAGAGGCCGGGCACCGAGGTCTCCCCTGAACGGTCGACGGCGAGCCCACCGATCATGTAGTGGGCGCCGGGGCGGACGGGGATCGGGTCCTTCGCGATGTCGATCCCGAAGAAGCGGCAGATCCGGCTGATGCTCGGGAAGGCCACGTGCGGGTCGCGGTCCACGTCGGTCAGGTCGAGCCCCACGCTGGTGGAGCCCGTCTCCGCCATCCGCCGCGAGACGGCCCGGCTGACGGTGTCGCGCGGGGCGAGCTCCGCGTCAGGGTGTACGTCGGGCATGAACCGCACGCCGTTCTTGTCCCGGAGCACGCCGCCGGCCCCGCGCACGATCTCCGAGATGAGGACCCGCGCCGCGCCCGCGATGTACAGGCAGGTCGGGTGGAACTGGATGAACTCCATGTCCCGCACCGTCGCCCCAGCCCGGAAGCCCATGGCCACCCCGTCGCCGGTGGCGATGGTCGGGTTGGTGGTCTCGCGGTAGATCTGCCCGCCGCCGCCGGTGGCGAGGACCACCTGGGACGCGCCGTAGGCCGTGAGCTCTCCTCGGTGGTTGCGGCAGAGGACCCCCACGGTGCGCCCGGCGTCGTCGCTCAGCACGTCGATGCCGAACATCTCCGTGAACACATCGATCCCGGGCTC
>CAZEFP010000341.1:0-4507 GCA_964511565.1 uncultured Planctomycetaceae bacterium | reverse complement strand
GCGTGGCGAGACCCCCGCCATGGCGGCGGCCAAGGTCCCCGCCGCCGCGCCGGCGTCGCCCCCCCCGGCCAAGCCGGCCGCCACGGCCCCCGCGTCCGCCCCGGGGAAGTTCGTCCCGCCCGCCGAGCTGAGCCGCTTCGCGGACCCGAATCAGGTCTCCGACGCGGACCTGGGCGAGTACCACGTCACCTTCCGCTGCTCCATCGACGGCGAGGACGTGGGGACCATGACCTTCGACCTGTGGACCGAGCAGGCCCCGATCACCACGCGGAACTTCCTTCGGCTCTGTGACGAGGGCTTCTACGACGGCCTCTCCTACCACCGGATCCTGCGCGAGTTCATGGTGCAGGGCGGCGACCCCACCGGTACCGGCGGCGGCAACGGTCCCTACGGCACCATCCAGGGGGAGATGTCGGACGACCCGGAGCGCGCCCACGGCTATGGCGTGCTCTCCATGGCACGTATGGGCAACGACCTGAACTCGGCCTCCTGCCAGTTCTTCCTCTGCTGCGATGAGTCCCCCTCGGTCTGGCGCTGCGACGGCAAGTACGCCTCCTTCGGCAGGCTCACCTCCGGGGTGGACACCCTGGAGAAGATCGCCAACGTGCCGACCCGCGCCGTCCGGTCCCGGGAGGCGTCGTCGCCCCTGAAGACCGTCCGGATCGAGGACGCGGAGGTGGTCGAGGGCCCCGCGCCCACGGGTGAGACGATCGCCCGGCCGGAGGACGCCGTCGACCTCGGCGGGGAGGCGCGCAAGATCCAGGTCCAGCACGTGCTGATCTCCTTCCAGGGCTGCGGGATCCCCGACGTGACCCGAACCCAGGAGGAGGCCGAGGCGCTGGCCAACAACATCATGGCCCGGGTCGAGGCCGGAGAGGACATGGGCGCGCTGGCCCGCGAGTTCTCGGACGACCCCGTCGCGGACGCGGACCAGACCCCGGGCTGCTACACCCTCCTCAACCGCGGGGTCCGGGATCGTGCGGGCGATCGCCTCGCCCTCAAGCTCCAGCAGGAGTTGCAGGCCGAGTTCATGGAGAAGAGCGCAGCCTTCCGCGCGCAGATGACGGAGGGAACCCTGACCCAGGAGGGCTTCAACGCCGCCATGGGCGACCTCCAGGCGAGCCTGCAGATGCGGATGATGGACGCGGTCGCGAACCCCCGCGAGAAGATGGTGCCCGCCTTCGGGGACATCGGCTTCGGCCTGGAGCCCGGGGAGGTCGGCATGGCGACCTACGACAAGACCGCGTCGCCCTTCGGGTACCACGTCATCCGGCGACTGGAGTGAGCCCGCCCCGGGTCCCCTCCGATCGGCGAGCGCCGTTCAGCTGACGGCGCGGGGCGCGCCCCGCGCTGCCTCGTCATCGAGCTGCGCGAGCTCGGCGAGGGACAGGTTGGAGGCGCTCTGGTCCCGGGTCCTCCGGAATCGCTCGAAGGCGCCGTCCACCGCGGCGTCCTCCGCGTCCACGGCGAGGAACGCCGCGCGGGTCGAGTCGAGGATCGAGTCCCCCTTGAGGGCGTCGAGGACGTCCTGCATGTGAATGGTCGAGGGATCGGCGGCCAGCACGTAGCAGAGCTGCCCCTCGCCCGAGTCCAGCTGAGCGAGGATGTGGGCGTGCTCGAGGCTGCGGGCGACGTCCCCCACCACCCGCTCGGGGCACGCCAGCTCCGCCGCGAGCCCAGGAACCGTCCGCGGCGGCAGCGCCCCGAGGAACGCGCGGGTCACCCTCACCGCGAGGCGCAAGGCCACGACCTCCTTGAGCGCCAGGTCGTAGTCCCGGCTCTGCACCAGCTGGCCGTGTCGCTCCTCGTTCTGATGAGCCGCGGCGGCCTCGGCTCCCAGGAGCACCGTCATCCAGGAGGACTGCACCCACACCAGGAAGATCGGTAGCGCCGCGAAGGTGGAGTAGATGGCGTTGTAGTTGGCCACGCCCATCTGGAGCTTGAGGTGGGCGACCTGGAACAGCTGCCACATGGTGCCGCCGACCACGCCCCCCAGGAGCGCCGACGAGAAGCGCACCTGGGTGTTGGGCATGAAGAGGTACGCCACCGTGAAGGCCGCCCACACGATGGCCAGCGACCCGAACAGCGCGAGTCCAGGGCTCGTGGACCAGGGCCCGTCGATGATCTCGGTCCGCACGACGCCGAGGGCGCCGGTCCCCGCGACGAGCAGGAGCGGGACGAGCACCACGGTCGAGAAGTAGTCCGCGAGCTTCCTCGGCAAGGAGCGGGCCCGCTGGACCCCCCAGATGTCGTTGAAGGCGTGCTCGATGGAGCTGAGGAGTCGGATCACCGTCCAGAACACGATCAGGAAGCCGACCAGCCCCAGCCGGGAGACGTTGGTGCTCTGGACGAAGCCGAGCATCGTGTCGATGGCCTCGCGCACCTGGGAGACCGGGGCGCCGTCCTCGGGTCCCGCGGCCTCACCGAAGGTCGAGTCCAGGAAGGGCTTGATCGTCTGGTCCAGCAGCGTCTCGTAGGCGCCCATCCCCTTGGCCACCGAGAACGCGAGGGCGAGCAGCGGGACGAGGGAGAGGACGGAGATGTACGTCAGAGCCGAGGCGCGCCAGGTGCAGCGGTCCTTGACGAAGTTCACGCAGGTGAGCTGGAGCACCCGCGTGACCGCGTACAGGGCCCGCCTCATGGTCGGGAGGGTGGTGACCTCCATGGCCCAGAGGTCCCGCGCGAAGAACCGCCGCATCGCCGCCGACCGCGACCCCGGGTCCGGGGCCGCGCGGCGCGCCGCCCGCTGCTTCACGAAGGCGGGAGCGGCCGTGGGCCGCTCCGCCGCCTGGGCGTCTTCGGGGTTGCGCTGCTCGGGGTCGGACAAGGTGCTCGGGGCCGCCAGGGAGGCGCCGCCATGGATGGGTCGGCTCGACGAGGCGTCGGCCTGAGCCTCCCCCATGGAATCCGCAGCGGGGCGGAGTTTGGGGCAGAAACCGAGGAGTCCTCCGTGGATCCCAGGGCCTGCGCCGCCCCCCGCGCCGGATCCTCGGGATTTCTGCGCGAGGCCGGCAGGCCGCCAGCGAGACTGCCTGCGGACGGGAGAGCCCGTCACCTCCGTCGCGGGAGCAGCGTCACCGTCACGCTGCCCCATGACCCGCGCCCAGCACTTCCAGGAGCACCTCTACACGGAGCTCACCTTCAAGGCGCGCCACCTCAGCCCCTTGAGGCGGCTGTACCGACAGATGCGAGCGGGCTGCCTCGGCGAACGATTCGCCTTCGAGGCGTCGCCGGGGCTGCACGCCAACATGACCTGGCACTACGCGACGAGCCCCGCGGCCCTCGCTGCGTTCCAGCGCTGCCTGACCGAGAGCAACCTCGCCGAGAGCCTCTCCATCGTCGACGGCGATTCGCGGCTCCTCGCCGCCTGCTTCGTCGTCGTCCAGGGCGAGACGCCCGGCCAGGACTTCCACGTGGACTATGGACAGCGGGAGATCCCTGCCGGCGTGACCGGCACCATGCTGACGCCGCTGATCGAGGTCCAAGCGCCCTTCGGCCACCTGGACTGTCGGGAGGGCCTCCGCGAGTTCGAGTACAGGTATCGGATCGGTGAGGCGATCCTCTTCGACGGCAAGTTCGAGCACCGCCCGCAGGTGGCCGGATCCCCCGCGGGCGCGGCCCGGGTCCTGGTCTCATGGAGCATCGCGACCGAGGACGAGCGGTACCGCTTCGCCATCCAGCGGGTGATCGACAGCCAGAGACCTGCCGTCAGCTCGCCAGGGACCGACTCGCCGAGGGAAGGCACGTGCGGCCCCACCCACGGCGGGTGATCTACCAGTAGACGGAGTAGTGGTAGGTCCGCCCCGTCGCCGGGTCGTGGACGTAGGTCTGACTGCCGCCGTTGGCGGCGGAGTACCCGTAGGAGACGATCCCCTCGTGCCACTCCCAGTCGAGGAAGCCGAAGCGCTCCTCGAACCTCTCCTTCCTAACGGGGGTCCTCTCCGAGTAGGAGTCGAGGTCGCTACCCCGGCTGTAGTGCCGGTCGAAGAACGCGTTGAGGTCCTCCTCCTTGACCGTGAACCAGGCCTCGTGGTCGATCGGGAAGTGCCGATCCAGCCTGATGTCCGTGGCCCCAGGGGGGATCAGCGCCCGGCCGCGGTCCGGCGCGATGTCCTCCTGCTGGTCGTAGTGGGCGTCGACGCCGTAGTAGAAGTACAGCGCCCCCGCACAGATCATCACGACGATGGCCGTCGCTCCGACCGCCTGGAGGAAGCAACCGAGGATCGAGTGCTTGGACTCCGAAGGAGGATGGGGTGCTTCTTGCATTCGAGGGTGAGTGTTGACGGCCGACGGTGCTGGCTCGCGGCCAGGCTACACGAGGAAGGCGCCGGCCCAGGATCGTGCGGCCGGGGCGGTGTTCCCCGCTCTTCGACCATGATCCGCACAAGCTCTTCTCTGTAAAGCTAAAAGTGCGCGCCGGGACTGGCGCCCCGCCTGGGCGCCGCTCAAAGCTTGCGGCGCACCCGGACCCGCCCTTCCCGATCGCGGAGCAGGATCGTCTCCCCGG
>CAZEFP010000340.1:0-4524 GCA_964511565.1 uncultured Planctomycetaceae bacterium | reverse complement strand
GAGCTCGGGGAAGGCGCGGGGCTCCCGGTGGAGGCGCTTGCCCGCCCGGGCCCGATCGCGCTTGGGCATTGGCGTCCGGGTCAGCCGCTCGTACTCGCGCCCCACGAAGAAGCGCGTGGCGTCCTTGTGCCCGGCCGCGATCTCCACCACGTCGGACTGGCTCGCTGCGCGGCTCCCCATGAAGACGCCTGCGCGTCCGTCGTAGGCGGCCTTCCCGATCTCGAGCTCACGCTTCGAGGACTGCACCTCGATGCCGCAGAACTGCTCCATCACCACCGTGACGAAGGTGTCCGCGCCCGGGTTTCGGAGCTCGAAGCTCGTCGAGAGGGCGATGCGGTGCAGCGCCTCTCCGGGGGTCATCGACCCCTTCACGAGCCGCTCGGGCAGCTCATCCAGCGACGTGCCGACCGGCCGAAACTGGTCGATCAGCATGAAGAAGTACAGCTGCTCGTCGAGCCAGTGCCGCCAGGTGGAGTCCGTGGCCCAGAGCTGGTCCAGCACGTCCTCGAGGGGCTTCCCAAGCCACCAGTCGCGCTCCGCCGCGGTCGGCGGGCGCCCGAGGAGGTCGATGCACACCGCTCTCAGCCAGCGATCATCGATCGAGCGGGCGAGGGACGGCGGGGTGTCTGCGGGGTGGGTCGTCGGCATACCGCTGGGGATGGAGGCGCGGCATCGGCGCCCCGTCCCCATGGTAGGGCCCCCGGCGGATTTGTAACCGCATGATCCTGCCGAGGTGCGCCCGCGCCCTCGGGCGCGGTGATTCCGGGACAGAGGCGCGGCCGCGGCCCCACTCCGAGGAGGGGCCGCGGCCGCGGGATTCCGGGACGGGGCTCGCGCCCCGGCGGCCGATCAGAGGAACGGGTCGATGGCCTTGCGGAGGTTGGGGGTCTTCATCTTCGCGATGGCGCGCACCTGGATCTGGCGGATCCGCTCGAGGCTGACGCCGAGCTTGGCTGCGACCTCGCTCAGGGTGTGCTCACGGGGCTGGTTGATGCCGAAGCGCAGCTCGATGACGAAGCGCTCACGCTCGGAGAGGCGCTCCATGGCGTCATGGATCCCCTCCTCGAGGGTGATGTCCTCCATGCCCGTGGAGTAGACGGTCCCCTCGTCCGCCTGACCGAGGACCTCCGCCAGGCCGCCCGAGGCGTCATCGCCGGAGCTGAACGGGGAGTCGATGGACAGGGTCGAACGGCTGGCGGCCAGGGCGCTCTCGACCAGGTGCTCACCGAGGTCCGCCTCCTCCGCGATGGCCGAGACGGGGGCGTCCGGTCCGAGCTTGTCCACGGCGGCGCGGACGTGCTTCATGGCCTTCTGGAGGTAAACGGGGACCCGGACGGTCTGGCCGTTGTTGTACAGGTAGCTGCGGTACGCCTGGTTGAGCCAGTGGACCGCGTAGGTGCGGAAGAGCAGTCCGCGCTTCCAGTCGAAGCCGTCCACCGCGCGGAAGAGCGCCGCGGAGCCCTCCTGGATCAGGTCCAGCCGCGAGACGCCGAGGTGCGCGTAGCGCTCCACGTTGATGATCGCGAGGTACAGGTTCCGCTCCACCAGCTCCGTGCGCATGTGGTGCAGCTCGAGCCAGCGCCGGCGGACGTCCTCCGGCAGGGAGCAGGCCGAGGACTCGACGTCACGGTAGGTGGCGGGGTCGTACTTGATCTTGCCGTCGATGTCCTCGCTCGAGAGCCCCGCGGACTTCAGCGCGTGCTCCAAGCGGAACTGCGCGAACTCGATGCGCCGGGCGTGGCGCGCCTCCTCGACGCGGTCCATGATCGTGAGATTGTCGATCTCCGCGCGGAGCTGCTCCTCGATCGACGCCACGCCCGTGCGCGGCGCGTCGTCCTCACGCTGCGCCTCCGACTTGCGCCACGAGGACGGATCCCGCAGTTCGATGTCGAACTTCTGCCGGTTCCAGTCCTGGCCGCGACGCTTCGCCTTGGCGGCGAAGCGCTCGGGCTCCTCCGCGTAACGGTCGAGAATGCGGTCGAGCTCTTCGAGGCTCTTGAGTGATCGAGTGGCGGTCATCTTGGTTCTCCGGGGCAGCTCCAGCACGACCCTTGAATCGCGCCGGTTTGACGCGCGTCACCTTGGTCGATTTCGAGTGGCCCGTCTTTCAGGCTGGGGCCCTGCGCGTCGCGACCTGCGACGGTTCGGACTCCGGTGGAGAAAGCCAGTACGAACGCCGTGCCGAACCCTTTTAGTTGAGTTCCCCGAGGGGGTTGCACGCCGCGCCGGCCTTCGACGCTGTCTTCGCCTTCTCTACGCAGCCTGACGCCGAATAGTTGGGTTCTTGTGCGTTGAAAGAGAGTGATCGGCGGCGCTTATGACCCCCTCTGGGGACCGCTGCGGCGGCCACGATACGAGAGGCTTACTGCGACACCTCCGACGGGCCCCAAGGCGACCACTGCCATCGGGGCAGACCGTCCTCCCAGAGCGAGAAAAGTGGCGCCAAAAGGGCAGCGGCCGCCCCCCCACCTGGGGGGGAGCGGCCGCTGCTGAAGAGCGCACGGTGGCGGGTCGTCGCGCGACGCGCCGCCGTGGACCAAAGAGGCTATGGGTCAGGCGTTGAGGTCCTCGGCGCCGTACCGCTCCTGGGTCTCCGTCGGGATGAACTCCTTGAGGTGCTCGAGCTCGCCCGCCTCGCGGATGAGATGTCGCGCGATGACGATCCGCTGCACCTGGTTGGTGCCCTCGTAGATCTGGAGGATCTTCGCGTCGCGGAAGAACTTCGCGATCGGGTAGTCCTCCATGAAGCCGTAGCCACCGAAGACCTGCACCGCGTCCGTGGCCACCTCCATGGCCACGTCGCTGGACAGGCACTTCGCCATGGCCGCCATCTTCGAGTTCATGGGGTTGGGCCCCTTCTCGTCGATCGCAGCCGCCGCGGCGTAGGTCAGCTGCCTCGCCGACTCCGTCTTCATCGCCATGTCCGCGAGCATCTTCTGCACCATCTGGTGCTGGCTGATGGGGACCTTGAACTGCACCCGGCGGTTGGCGTACACGTTCGCGAGGTCGAGCGCGCCCTGCGACGCTCCCACGGCCTGCGCTGCGACACCGGGACGCGCGTGGTCGAGGGTCATCATGGCGTGCTTGAAGCCCATGCCTTCGCGGCCGCCGATCAGGTTCTCAGCGGGCACCCGCACGTTGTCGAAGTGGGTCTCGACCACGGGCACCCCGCGGATCCCCATCTTGTTCTCGGTCTTCTTGATCTCGAAGCCGGGCGTGCCCTTCTCGACGATGAAGGCGCTGATCCGGCGCGACTTCGAGGTGGGGTCGGTGACCGCGAAGACGGAGTAGATGTCGGCGATGCCACCGTTGGTCGTCCACTTCTTCTCGCCGTTGATGACGTACTCGTCGCCGTCCTTGACCGCCGTCACCGCGAGCCCGCTGGCGTCCGAGCCGGCGAACTTCTCGGAGAGGCAGAAGGCGACGAACTTCTCGCCGTTGCCGATCAGGGGCAGGTACTTCTTCTTCTGCTCCTCGGTGCCGCCGAGCACGATCGGGAAGGAGCCGAGCGCGTTCACTGCGAAGGCGACGCCGAAGCCGGAGTCCGCCTTGGCCAGCTCCTCGGCGATCAGCGACAGGGCCAGGACGCCGGCGCTGTGCCCGCCGTACTCCTTCGGGATCCAGGTCTTGAAGAGGCCGGCCTTCGCGAGGGCCTGGGCCGCCTCCATGTTGTACTCGTGCTTCTCGTCGAGCTCGGCGGCCTTGGGGCGCACGACCTCGTCCGCGATCTTTCGGGCCAGGGCCTGGAGCTCCAGGGCCTGCTCGCTGAAGACAATGTTCTGCTGCATGACGTTCTTGGCGGCCTGCATGGGTCCGGACGCTCCCCGGCGGGGAGATGGACGGCCGCGCTTCGGGCGAACAGTCTAAGGGCAGGGACCACCCGCCCGATGTCCAATCCGCGACAGACCCTCAGGAACGGGCCAGGACGACCTGCCTGTCGGCCTGATCGGGGTCGAAGGGCTCCCCATCGAAGCTGCCGGCCCGCCCCACCACGCGCAGTCCCCGCGCGGCCAGGAGGGCGTCCAGTTCCCCGGGCTCGTACATCCGGACCTCCTCACGCCACCGCCGGACCTCGCCCCCCGCCAGGGTCAGCTCGACCTCCTTCACCACCCGGCGGCCCCCGTCCTCCAGGAACCGGCTGGCCTCCAGGACGATGCCGTCGCGCTCCTCCCGGGAGCTCGGACGCAGGCCCCTCCGGATGGCCGCGGGGTTCATCAGGTCCATGACCAGCGTGCCCCCCGGGCGCAGGACCCTGGCCATCTCGTCGAGCGCGGCGCCGTCACCCGCTTCCCCCAGGTACCCGAAGGAGGTGAACAGATTGACCACCGCCGCGAAGGAGCGGCTGGCGAACGGTAGCGCCCTCATGTCCGCCTGACCGAGCCGCCCGGAGAGGCGCTGCCTGGCCCCCTCCATGTCACCGGAGGAGGCGAGGAGGTCGAACGACAGGTCGATGCCGAAGATGTCGAACCCGGCCTCCGCGAGGGCCAGGCTGTGGCGACCGAAGCCGCAGCAGTCGTCCAGGAT
>CAZEFP010000339.1:0-4529 GCA_964511565.1 uncultured Planctomycetaceae bacterium | reverse complement strand
GCCCTGCGTGCGGAGAGCAAAGGGGTGGTGTCGCTCGACCAGGTCATCCGCACCCGACCAGCGGCGAACAGGCCGCCCACGTGGTCGAGGATCTCGTGGCTGCTCGGGTCGAGGAAGAGCGCGTTGACCGTGAAATCCCGGCGTTTCGCGTCGGACTGCGCCGTCCCGTACTCGTTGTCATCGACGATCAGGAGGTCGTCGTCGTCCGTGGGTTGCTCCCCAGGGGCCGCCCGAAACGTGGCCGTCTCGATGATGTGGTCACCGTAGAAGATGTGGGCCAGCTTGAACCTCCGACCGATGATCCGACAGTTGCGGAACAGTCGTCGAATCTCGGAAGGCCGCGCGCTGGTGGCCACGTCGAAGTCCTTCGGCCGGCGACCGATCAGGAGGTCGCGGACGCAGCCCCCCACGAAGTACGCCTCGTGACCGTGGGCCTGGAGGCGCTGAACGGCCCGCTTGGCGTCGCGGTGGAGGTGGGCGGGGTCGATGTTGGCCGCCGGGACCCGGAGCGCGCCCTTGCCCCCCTCCTTGCGACGCCGGGACCGGCGCTGTCCGCCACGGCGGCCGGAGGCGGAGGGCTCGCGCCCGCCGCCCTTCTCGGCGGCGCCTTCGTTGGTCTGGCGGGGGCTCATTGGCGGGAGATCTTAGTCAGGAACGCGGCGCCGTGCATGAACTCTGCCGATCGGTTGCCACCGGTCCCCGGTTGCCCGAGCGTCCTCCCGGGGCTAAGGTTCAGCCGCTCGGAGGGCAGTAGCTCCAATCGGTAGAGCGACTGATTCCAAATCAGTAGGTTCGGGGTTCGAATCCCTGCTGCCCTGCCACCCCTCTCCGACCCTCCAGCGTGGTCCCCTCGGCGAGCGCCGAGCGCAGCTCGGCTCCCCGCCGTCGCGGATACCGCGCCGCCCGCACCATCCCGGATCGATGCACGACAGCCTGCCCGCCCCCGGGATCCCCGGCGCCCCTGGAGACGAGGAGGGAGACTTCGAGGCCCTCGACGAGTCCCTGATCCCGGAGGACCTCGCCGGCGCTCCGCTGGATCTGGAGGACGACGATCTCGAGGACGACCTCGACGAGGGGGAAGAGGAGGCCGAAGAGGAGGGGGGCGAGGAGCCGTCCGCCGAGGAAGGGGACGCGGCGACCAAGCCCAAGGCCCGCTCCAAGAAGCGCAAGGGCTCGGACGAGGACGAGGAGGTCGAGCACCCCGACACCCCCGTGCCCAGCGCCGCCAAGATGCGGAAGGCCCTGGACAAGGCCTTCGCCGGGCAGGAGGACATCGACGAGCGCATGCTCGATCTGATGACCAAGCACGCCCGGCTGCTGCTCGAGACCAACCGCACCATGAACGTGACGGCGATCCTGGACCCCACGGAGATCGCCGTGAAGCACTATCTGGACTCGTGGCGGGTCACGCGGATGGTTCCCCTGGTGGCCCGCACCGTCCTCGACCTCGGCTCCGGGGGCGGCTTCCCGGGGATCCCCGTGGCCATCGCCGAGCCCGACTGCTCGATGATCCTGTGCGAGTCCATCGGGAAGAAGGCTCGCTTCCTCGAAGAGGCCGTGAAGAAGCTGGGCCTGAAGAACGTGCGAGTCGTCCACGCACGCGCCGAGGACTACCTGGCCTCCAACCGGGTGGACCTCGTGCTGATCCGGGCCGTCTCCTCCGTGCGTGAGAACGTCCGGGTGCTCCGCAAGGTCCGGCACTCCGTGAAGGACGTGGTGATGCTCAAGGGGAACTCCTGGGGCCGGGAGGTGCGCGCCGCCGAGCGGGAGGCGGAGCGCCTCGGCTTCAAGCTCGACACGGTGCTGGAGCACGAGCTCCCCGACGAGATGGGGTCCCGTGCCATGGTGGTCTATCGGGCACCGGGCGGGGACGGCCTCTGAGAGGGCACCGGCCCGGCCGCACCATCGGGCTCGAACCGTCAGGCACCAAGGGGCGCCAGGCCAAGGGCGCGCCACGCGGCGCCAACCCGGGGGTTGACTCGGCGCCGACGCGCCTCTAACGTCTCCCGCCTCCACCCGCCCGGGTGGCGGAATTGGTAGACGCGCATGGTTCAGGTCCATGTGCCCGCAAGGGCGTGGGGGTTCGACTCCCCCCCCGGGCACCAGCCCCCGCTCGAGAGCCTCGAGCGAGGGCTGGTTTTGTTTGGCCCTCGGCGTGCGACGGGCCTCATCGGGTAACGGCTCCCACTGGGGGCGCGGGGGGCGGCGATCAGTCCGCCGTCACGGTGATGCCGTCCCCGAGGCCCCAGCACACCTGACTGGACCCCCCGAGGCGCTCCAGCTCGTCCGAGGCCCTGAGCCCGCGGGCGAGGATCTCGAAGGCGTTGCCGCTGATCATGACCTCCTGCACCGCGTGGCGGATCTCCCCGCCCTCGACCCAGCGGGCGGACTTGGCCGTCCCGCTGAAGTCCCCGGACGCGGCGTCCACCGACCCGGAGAAGCGCTGGATGTAGAGGCCCTTCCCGAGGGCCGCCAGCAGCTCGTCCCTGGAGCCCGCACCCTCGCCCTCCTGGGGGCCGATGACCAGGGCATGGAACCCGAGCCCTGGAACGCCTCGAGCGCCCCCCTGGGCGTGCCCGGTGGAGTGGCACCCATCCACCGCCGCGGAGTACCCGTTGTGAATGAAGCCCTGGAGCGCGCCATCCTCCACCAGGCGGAAGCGGCCGGCGGCGAGCCCCTCGCGGTCGAAGGCCCTCGCCCCGATGGAGCGCCGGTCGGTGGGGTCGTCCAGGATGCTCAGGCCAGGGGCGACCCGCTCTCCGACCTTCCCGGCGAGGGCGCTTCGGCCCCGCTGGACCGCGATGGCCGAGGCGCTGCCCAGGAGAGGCTGGAGGATGGCCGCCTGGAGCGCGCCCGGCGCGAAGAGGACCGGACCCTGATAGCTCTGGCCAGCACGGGCCCCCAGGTTGCCGATGCAGCTCTCGGCCACCTCCCGGGCCACCCGGTCGCGCTCGCGGTCGAGGTCCGCGCGGTCGCGGATGGCCACCCCGCGATAGTCGAAGCCCCCGGTCTCGTCCCCATCCACCGCGAGGGCCATGAGGCTGAGGCTGAGGGCGGCGTCGTAGTCGAACTGGTGGACCCCCTCGCTGCTCACCACGAGGGTGCCGCCGGAGACGGCGGAGAACGAGGCCTGGTCCACCGACAGTCGGCCGTCATGGGCGAGGGCCGCGTCGGCCAGCCCCTGGGCGCCCTCGACCACCTCCCGGACTCCAATCCCGGCCAGGGCCGGGTCCACCCGGGGCCCCATGAGCGCGGCCACGTCCACCGCAGTGGGGGCGGGGAGGATGTTGGCCGGGTCGGGGGGGCTGAGCCTCGCGATGGCCACGGCCTCATCGGCCAGGGTCGAGAGGGCCTCGTCCGAAGCCTGGTTCGTCGACGCGAAGCCGAGGCGCCCATCGATCATGACCCGCAGGCCGCAGGTCGATCCCTCATCGGACTGGACCTGTCCGAGGTCGCCCTTCTCCACCTTGGCGGAGAGGCTCCGGCCGGACCGCGCGCAGACCTCCGCCTGGGTGGCGCCCGCAGCTCGTGCGGCGTTCAGGAGGAGCTCGGCCCGGCGCTCCAGGTCGGCCCGGTCGGCGTCGGGATCGTGGATGGCCTGATCGGTGGCACCCATCAGCCTCGACCTCCCACCAGGATCTCGCAGGAGAGCCAGGGGCCGCCCGCATCCACCTTCGCGGGCTGGCCCTTGCCGCAGTAGCCCGATCCCAGGTCCCACTTGAAGTCCCGGCTGACCCCGTCGACCGTGGCGAGCACGTCGAAGGCCATGCCGGAGAGGTTCACGCCCCGCTGGAGCGGCCCGCGCTTGCCGTTCTTGATGGGCCAGGCCTGGAGGGTGCCGAACATGAACTCGCCGTTGGCGTCCGCCTGGCCGTTGCGCGGGCCGTCGACCATGAGGCCGTCCTCGATGCCGTCGATGAGCTCTCCGAGCTCCGTCTCGCCGGGAGCGATGAAGGTGTTCCGCATGCGAATCAGGGGCTCGTCGTCGTACTCCCAGGCCCGCGCGTTGCCCGTGGGACTCACGCCGTGCCTGTGGGCGGTCTGGCGGTCGTGCAGGTAACTCTTGAGGACCCCATCCTGGATCACCGTGACCGACCCTGCGCGGACCCCCTCATCGTCCACGTCGAGGGTGCCGCCGGCGCCGGTGGTGTACTCGCTCACGCCGCTGTCCTTCAGGGTCACCAGCTCGGATGCCACCGAGGTGCCGATGCGGTCGCGGGCGCAGCTGCCGGCCTCCACGAAGTCGGCCTCCACCGTGTGCCCAACCGCCTCATGGGTGAGCAGCCCCACGATCGAGGGGGAGAGCAGGACCTTGCGGCGCCCGCCCTCGGGGTATCCGGCCCCGAGCAGGTCCACCGCCATGTGGGCGGCGCTGTCCCCGAGCTCGTCCGCAGAGTCGTTTCGGAACAGGCAGTCCCACGCGCCGGTCACGCCGATGCTGCGGGCGCCGCGCTGGAGCTCCCCGTCCGCCTCGGCCACGGTCATGACCCGCAGCTCGGGCCGGGCCACCCGGGTCCACGCGCTGGCCC
>CAZEFP010000338.1:0-4537 GCA_964511565.1 uncultured Planctomycetaceae bacterium | reverse complement strand
ACCCGTCGAGGATGCGTCGGACCGCTCGCTCCACCTCGTCCTCGGTGGTCGTCCGGCCGAGGGAGAAGCGCACGCTGCCCACCACCGCCGCCGGATCGTGCCCGAGCGCCCGCAGCACGTGGCTGCGTTCCAGGCTCGCGCTGGTGCACGCCGCGGCGGTCGAGGCGCAGACGTCCGGCAACGCCTTGAGGAGGTCGTCCCCGTCGATGCCCGGGAACGCCACGTTGGAGTGCCCGGCCAGGCGATCGGCGGGGTCGCCGATGACCTCGAGTCCGGGGACGCCCGCGCGGAGGGCCTCCTCGAACCGATCGCGCAGCGCCCCCACGCGAGCGGCCTCCGCGCCGCGCTCGGCCTCCGCGAGGCGGGTCGCTGCCCCGAGCCCCACGATGCCCGGCACGTTCAGCGTCCCCGAGCGCCTCCCGCCCTCATGCCCGCCGCCCTCGAGCAGCGCGGCGACCCTGACCCTGGGGCGCTTGCGGCGGAGGTAGAGGGCCCCCACGCCCTTGGGGCCGTAGAGCTTGTGCGCCGAGAGGCTCAAGAGGTCCACAGAGGCCTCGTCCACGTCCAGGGGCTCCTTGCCGAAGGTCTGGGTCGCGTCGGTGTGGAAGAGCGCCCCGTGCTCCCGGCAGCGCGCGCCGATCTCGGCGATGGGATGCCGGCCGCCGGTCTCGTTGTTCGCGCTCATGATGGAGACCAGCAGCACGCCGCGCGCGAGCTCCTCCTCGAGCCGATCCAGGTCCAGGTGCCCCTCCCGGTCCACGCCCAGCCGGACCACCTCGAAGCCCTCGGCCTCCAGCCCCTCGAGGGGGTCGAGCACCGCGTGGTGCTCGGTGACGCAGGTCACCACCCGGCGCGGCCGCCGCGCGTGGGCCTGGGCCCTCGCCACCCCGCGCAGGGCCAGGTTGTTCGACTCGGTGGCCCCGCTGGTGAACACGACCTCCCGGGGGTCCGCGCCGAGGGCCAGGGCCACGCGCCCGCGGGCCTCCTCCACCGCGCCCGCCGCCTCGCGGCCGGCCGCGTGGGGACTGGACGCGTTCCCGAATGACCCCGTGAGGAATGGAAGCATGGCCTCGAGCACGCGCGGGTCCAGCGGGGTGGTGGCGGCGTGGTCGAGGTAGATGGTGTCGCGTCGTTCTTCCGGCAAGGGGCGCTCCCGTGGGTCGCGCCGCAGGATAGGTCCTCCCGGTTCCCTTTGCTGGGAGTCCTCCCCCTTCCAGACCCCGCCGACGCACAGACGCGGCGCCAACCTCGTCCCGCGAGGCTATCCTCAAGGGCAGCCATGAACCTCACGCACCGCTCCTCCACCACGCTCGCCCTCCTCGCTCTCCTCGCCGCCCCCGCGGCGGCCTCCGACTGGCCGTCCTGGCGCGGGCCCACCAGCGACGGGGTGATCCCCTCGTCCAACACGCCCCTCACGTGGAGCGCCGAGGACAACGTGAAGTGGAAGGTCGCCCTGGGCATGCCCGCTAACGGGAGCCCGGTGGTCCAGGGGGACCGCATCTTTCTCACCACCCCCGAGGACGCCGAGGGCAAGGGCCGCACCCTGGAGTGCTACTCCCGCGCGGACGGCGAGCGCCTCTGGGCCCGCACGGTGCAGATCGAGGAGAAGATGCCGACCCACGAGACCAACCCCTACTGCGGCACCACCCCCGCGGTGAGCGGCGACCGCGTCGTCGTGTGGCACGCCACGGCCGGCCTGCACTGCTACGACCTCGAGGGCGAGTCCATCTGGTCCCGCGACCTGGGCGAGTTCCGGCACATCTGGGGCTACGGCACCTCCCCCGTCATCCGCGAGGGCGTCGTCTACCTCAACACCGGCCCCGGCGCCCGGACGTTCATGACGGCCATCGACCTGAAGTCCGGCGAGACCCTCTGGGAGACCGACGAGCCCGACGTCCGCACCCCCGAGGAGTTGGAGAGCCGCCGCATCGCCGGCTCGTGGTGCACCCCGATCATCACCGAGGACGGGGACCGCCCCCTCCTCGTCTGCGGCCAGCCCACCCGCGTGGTGGCCTACGACCTCGAGACGGGCTCCATCGCCTGGACCTGCGACGGCATCCGCGGGACCCGCGGGAACCTCACCTACTCTTCCCCCGTGGTCGCCGGCGACACCTGCGTCTTCGTGGGCGGATGGCAAGGCCCGACCCTCGGCGTGAAGCTCGGCGCCACGGGCCCCGAGGCCGGTTCGCGCCAGCTCTGGCGCCACGCCGGCCAGATGAGCAACTGCGCCTCGGGCGCCTTCATGAACGGCCGCATCTTCATCCCGGACATGCGGGGCATCCTCTGGTGCATCGACCCCGCGACGGGGCTCCCGGACTGGAAGGAGCGCGTGGCGCGGGGCGGCACCTGGGGCTCCATCGTCAGCGCCGGGGACCGCATGTACCTCCTGGCCCAGTCGGGCACCACCGTGGTCTTCAAGGCGGACAAGGAGGGGCTCGAGATCCTCGCCGAGAACGAGATCGACGAGCGCACCAACTCGACCCTCGCCGTGGTGGACGGAGAGATCTACCTCCGCACCCACGAGCACCTTTACTGCATCGCCGCCTCCCGCTGAACCCGGGAGCCGGCGCGTCGATGGACCCGCTCGGATGTGACCCCGGCGAGGTCAGCGCACCACGACCTCGCCGCACGGCACGGTGACGGGCACCGGCTCGCTGCGTCCCTCGATCTCCAGGGTGTACGCGCCCGGGGCGACCAGCTTGAAGTCGCACCGCCCGTCGGCGTCGAGGGATCGGTTGAGCGGCTCGAAGTCCCAGCGGAGGAGCTCGTCCAGGTCCGCGGGAACGAGCCGGACCTGCGCCCCCTCTGCCCCCTCCGGGACCGACACGCTCACCTCGTGGACCGCGGGGAGGTCGAACTCCACCAGCGCGCCATCGGCGCGCGCGTCCACCACCTGCCAGCCGAGAAGGGCGAACTGCAGCTGCCCGTTCTCGAGCTCGATGTGGCCGACGGTCACGCGATAGCGGCCCGGCCGGAGGCCCTCGAGGCGGCCGGACCCGTCGCTCGTCGAACCCAGATTGAGGGTCTGACCGAACTGGGTGAGCAGGCTCGGCACCCCGCCCTCGATCTGCTCGAGTCCCACGGCTCGGACCGAGATCGGCCGCTGGTCGCTCGGCTCGAAGTCGTTCAAGCGCACGGACAGGGAGACCGCCGCGTCCAGCGCGATGGTAGCCGCCACCTGTCCCGGCTGGAGCGGCACCCGGGCCCGGCCGTACCTCTCGTGGAAGGCCACCACGGCGTAGCTGGCGGTGGCGTCCTCGGGGTCGAAGAACCGCCCCTCCTCCGCCGGGAACCACGCGGTGCAGGGCCCCTCGGTCGTTTGCGTCACGACGCCGCGGCAGACGTCCTTGTCCTCGCCGCGCGCGCGCTCGAGCGAGAGGATCAGGCGCTCCGGATCCTGGATCGGTGCCCCGTCCGGACCGCTGATCGAGACGCTCAGGCGCCGCCCCTCGAGGGCGCCGGCGACCAGTTCCAGCTCGACGACCCCGACCTCCACCTCGACCAGCTCATAGCCGTACACGAGCCCGATCCAGTCACTCGCCGAGACCGCGTAGAGGCCAGGTTCTAGGTCCATGAAGGTCTGAGTCGCGTCCCCGGTTCCGTTGCGGGAGATGCCGAACCCATCCTCGCCCAGGTCCCCTGTGAGGAGCATGCCGTCGTCGACGGGCTCGCCCGGGTCGACCTGTACCACCCGCACCACCGCGCCGCGGACCCCCTCGATCCGGGGGGTCACATGGATCCCCGTGCGCTCCTCGAGGCGCAGGGTCAGCTCGGGGTTCAGCCCGGCCACGAGCTCGAGGACTTCGTCATCGCTCGCCTCGGCGGCGTCGAAGCAGGTGTCGCGCTCCGGATCGTCGAAGAGGTTCGCGAAGGCCCGAACCCGGACCCTCCCGGGCGCGAGCCGGAGCGGCCCGTCGCCAGGAAACCAGGGATACTCGTCGAGCCCCCCCGGCGGATCGATCCGCTGCACGACGACCACACCATCGGGCCAGAACTCGTCGTACGATCCCTTGAGCACGACGGGGAGGAGCGCGAGAGCGAACGACTCGTCCGCGTCCGGCCCGGGCTGAACCGGCTCGGCTGGTACGAGCGTCGCTCGCCCGCCCCCCTCGCCCACCTCCGGTGGGGCCGCCAGGAGCTCCGCGCCGTACGTCTCTGCCCCCTGGACCTCGGGGGTCATCGGGCGCGGCTCCGGAGCGGGGGAAGGGCCACGATCGCCGGCGAACCAGCCCACCGCGCCAGCGAGGAGCAAGGCCGCCCCGAGGAGCGCGCACACGAGCTTGGTACGCGGGTTCATGGGATTCAGTCTGCCGTTGGCGCCCCGATTGCCGCAACCCGCGGCCTTCCAGGCCGAGGAGCCGCCGCTGCGCCGACAGCCCGCTTCGGAAGCTGATCCGTCGGGCGGATGACCCTGCAAGCTCCGACGCCCGACAGCTCCAGGCTCCACGGACCACGACTCAGCTGGCTCGGAATCAGCTGGCCCCACTGAGCTGGCTCCCTCTCAACTGCCCGCAAAGCAAAGCTTCGATCCGATCTA
>CAZEFP010000337.1:0-4550 GCA_964511565.1 uncultured Planctomycetaceae bacterium | reverse complement strand
TGGGCGGCTTCTTCGCGGGCGTCGCGAAGGTCCCCATCGCGGCGGTGGTGATGGTCATCGAGATGACGGGGAACTACGACCTGTTGGCGCCGCTCATGATCGTCGCGGTCGTGCACATGACGCTCTCCACGCGATGGTCCCTGTACCCCTCCCAGGTGGGCGGGCCCGTGGACTCCCCCGCGCACGTGGGCGAGTACATCGTCGACGTCCTTCAGAGCCTGAAGGTTTCCGATGTGCTGGACGACTCCATGCAGCCCACCCTGATCCACGAGACCACGACCCTCCGCCGGGCCATGCGGATCGTCAGCGACTCCCGGGAGACCCACTTCCCGGTGGTGGATGACGACGGCAACCTCGTGGGGATCTTCTCCCTGAGCGACCTGCGGAGGATCTTCCTCGAGCACGAGGTCCAGGACATCGTCGTGGCCCGGGACTTCATGCGGGAGCAGGTCGCGACCGTCACCGCCGAGGACTCCCTCCACGACGTCCAACGGCTCTTCACCCGGCGTGGGGTGAGCGCCCTCCCCGTGGTGGACGGGACCGACGCGAGGCGCGTGGTGGCCTTCCTGAAGCGCAATGACGTGGGGAAGGCCTATGCCGAGCGTCTCAAGGAGCTGAAAGGCGCGTCCAACGCGGTTTCAGGTCCGCGCCCGGGGGCCTAAGATCCCGGGCCCGCGGGCGGCATCCTGCCCCCTCGACGAGACCTCTCCCCACGCCTGAACCCCGCTACCCCCAGGAGCCCCATGTACGACCCGCAGATGGTCCAGCCTTTCCGCGACGAACTCACCTCGATCGGAGTCAAGGAGCTCCTGACCTCCGAGGACGTGGACACCGCGATCAAGGCCCCCGGAACGACGCTCGTGTTCGTCAACTCCGTGTGCGGCTGCGCGGCCGGCTCGGCGCGTCCCGGTCTGCGCCTGTCCATGATGAACGAGGTGAAGCCGGACAACGTCGTCACCGTCTTCGCCGGCATGGAGCGCGAGGCCACCGAGCGGGCGCGCGAGTACTTCAAGCCGTACCAGCCCAGCTCCCCCCAGATCGCGCTCATGAAGGACGGCCAGCTCGTCCACATGATCCAGCGCCACGACATCGAGGGTCAGCAGGCCGACGCCGTCGCGAAGAACCTCTCCGACGCGTACGCCAAGCACTGCGGATGAGCGAGAAGGCCGGATCGGGCGAAGAGCGCCTCGCCCTCGCCCGGTCCTTCCTCCAGGAGGCCGTCTACCGATCCCGGGGTGACCAGGCGGGAGCCGCGCTGTTCGCCACCGACGGCGAGGGCTGCGGCCTCGGCAAGGGCCCCAGCGTGGTGCTGGACCTCACCCCACGCGCCGAGGCGCTCTTCCGCGAGCTCGGCGGATCCGAGGAGACACCCCTGGAGCCCGTGCGCGACGCCATGGGCGCCTGGGTCCGTCGCCAGGACGCCCTGGACCGCAAGCGCAATCACTTCCTGAAGGCCTTCAGGGGAGAGCACGGCGCCGACCGGCGGGCGTACTCCGAGGAGCAGCAGCGTGCCTTCGGGGACGGCCTCGACGCCATCAACGCGCAGGTCACCGCCGCCCAGGACGAGGCGGCCCGAGCCCTGCTCGACCTCGTCTGAGACGCGTGCCCTCGAGGGGAGCAGGAGCCACCGGGCCGCGGGCCATGAGGGGACCCAGCTCCCATGGCCGTGACGGCTCATCCCCCCGGAAACGCCGCCAGGCTCCTTGGGTTCCAAGGAGCCTGGGGCTGGGCGGGCCGGGGCCCGCGATCGGATCAGGGTCCCGAAGTGACGGGGTCCCTGGAGCGGCGGATCAGCCGCTGAAGCCGATCAGGAGAGTCAGGAGGCAGACAGAGAAGAGCACGAACTCGGGCAGCCAGTGCCGCGAAGTGCGGGGCCTCTCCGCCCCAAATTCGAGGGTGCGGTGCGGCATATGAAAGGAGAGCAGGAAAGGAAGGAGAAGAGCCAGCGATCTGGTTCTCCACACAGTGTGCCTCTCAATTAGCGAAACGCTATTCGGGACTTCCCGAGGTCGGCCCCCCTGGGGCCCCCCGTCCGCGTCTCACCGGAGACGATGCTGGCTCCACCGGCCCTTGTGACTCAATTCGGTACAGCTCGACTCAGCGCTCCACGTGCGGGCAGTGTCGACAGCCGTTGTCGCAACACGCCCGCTCCCAGAGGGTGGCCGCAGTCATGACCCACAGCCCCGACTCGGGGTCCAGGTAGAACGGCTCGCCGCTGGCGAGCGCCGCGCGGTGGGCGTCGATGATCGCGTCCCTTAAGGGGTGTTCGGCAGCGAGCCGACGGGGGTGCGGGTCGGCCAGGCTCGCGGGGAGCGGCCCCCTGCCCGGTCCAGGCGAGCAGGCTTCGTGGGTCGGGTGTTCCATCGGGGTCGCGATCGGCCGAGGAGCGTGCCTGGGCCCGTGCGAGGGAAGATCGGCCAGGCATCCGCGGAACGAAGAGTAAAGTCCTGTTCTTCCTCACCGCTGACCAAATCAAGCCCCCCCTCCCAGGGGCCAGGGGCTGGCGCCCACCAGCAGGGCCGCGCCATGGGTTAGCCTCCCCCTCCGCTGTCCCCGAACCGCCGGCTCCATGATCTCACTCCTCCGCCTCGCCTTCGCTGGTCTCGTCGCCGGCACCGCGCTCTCCTGCGCCGCCACGACCTACCAGACCTTCCCCACGCCCGACCCCGCCGCAGGCCCTGCGGGGGACATGTGCCGCATCTACGCCGCGCGCTCCACCCAGATGATGGGCCGGGCACGGTCGGTGGAGATCATCGTGAACGACCAGACCATCGGGCGCCTCGGCGAGGCGGGCTACCTCTGCTGGGACCTCCCCGCGGGTCGCACCGTGGTCCAGGCCCTCTTCCACGGATCGGCGATCGACGGCCAGCCCGTGGAGGCGGTGTTCGGCTTCGACGGCGAGGGCGGGCGGACGTACTACTACGAGATGCGCGTGGACGCCGGCAGCAAGAAGGCCACGGTCCAGCCGCTGGGAGAAGAGGAGGGCGAGGCCCTGATCGAGGATCGCAAGGCCCCCAAGATCCGCGAGGCGTCGTGATGGCCTCGGCCTCGATGGTTCCCTCCGCGGACGCCCGGAAGGTGCGGCCTTGATCCTGCTCGCCGCCGCGTCCCTCCTCGCCCTGGCGCCTGGCCCCCAGGACGCCCCGCCGCAGCAGACCCCCGCGGAGCGACCCGGAAACCTGAGGGTCCTCGTGTGGAACATCGAGCGCGGCGCCAACCCCTACACCAACGGCGCCGAGAAGGCGCTGGCCCAGATCCGCGCCCTCTCTCCGGACGTCTGCCTCCTCCAGGAGAGCTACGACATCGACGGGGAGCGGCCCAAGCTCGGCGCCTGGATGGCGAAGGAGCTCGGCTGGAACAGCTGGCAGGGTGACAGCACCCACCTCTGCGTGCTGACCCCCCTCGAGATCCGTGACCGCTACTTCCACGCGACCTGGCACGGCGTCGGCGCCCGGCTCGAGGACCGGGCTGGCCGGGCCTTCGACGTCTACAGCACCTGGATCGACTACCGCGCCTTCGTGTCCTACGCGCTCCGAGACAACCCGGCCATCGAGGATGCCGAGCTGCTCCGCTGCGAGTCCGAGGGCTCCAACCGACTGGCGCAGGCCAACGCCCTCCTGGAGCACCTGGAGGAGACCGGCCGCTTCGATCGCTCGGTCCCGCTGCTGGTGGGCGGCGACTGGAACTGCCCATCCCACCTGGACTGGACCGAGGACACGGCGCGGGCGTTCCGCTTCAAGCGCCCCCTCGACCTCCCGGTCAGCCTTCGCATGGCCGAAGAGGGGTTCCTCGACACCTTCCGCGAGGTCCACCCCGACCCCCTGCGCCGCCCGGGCTTCACCTGGACACCCATGGCCCGCGGCACCGTGGAGGCCCCGATGCCCCTGGACCGGATCGACCGGCTCTACCGTCGTCCGGCCACCGAGGGCGACCTGCGGCTCGTGCCCGTGGCCGCCAGGGTCCTCCCCGACCGCCACGAGCCCGCCAAGCTACCGCGCACCGAGCGCGCCTTCCCGAGCGACCACGGGGCCGTGGTGATCGACCTCGAGTGGCGCCCGGCCAGGCGCTGAGCCGCCCCCTCGGTCCCGGGATGAACGGAAGAGGGGGCGCCGATTGCCGCCCCCTCGCTCGCGTCCTAACTTGAGGGGTCGACGGCCCGCCTCCGAACACTCCGCTCGGGGTGCCGTCCCCCATCAGCATGGCCCTCCACTCGACCGCAAGCGAGCCCACCGCGCCCTTCCGTCCCCAGCACCCCGTCCGGATCGTGACGGCCGCGTCCCTGTTCGACGGGCACGACGCCGCGATCAACGTGATGCGTCGGATCCTCCAGTCCTCGGGCGCGGAGGTCATCCACCTGGGCCACAACCGCTCGGTGGCGGAGATCGTGGACTGCGCCATCCAGGAGGACGCCCATGGCATCGCCCTGACCTCCTACCAGGGCGGCCACGTCGAGTACTTCAAGTACATGGTGGAGCTGCTCGCCGAACGAGGCGCCGATATCAAGGTCTTCGGGGGCGGCGGCGGCACCATCCTGCCCGAGGAGATCGAGG
>CAZEFP010000336.1:0-4569 GCA_964511565.1 uncultured Planctomycetaceae bacterium | reverse complement strand
CGCCGTTCCCGGTGACCTGGGCCAGGGGGGACCGCCCCCCCGGGCCCCCCACGCCCCGGCACGAGCCCGCCCCCCCCTCCTCTACGGCCATCCGTGGCGACGCGCTGCCCGAGATGGTCTTCGAGGGACCCAGCTCCTCCAGCGCCGGCACGCGCTGGGCACCGAGGCCAGAGCCCGCCGCCACGGAGCGCGGCGCCGTGCACGCCGTGGTGGACGTGAGCCTGCAATCCCTGACCGTGCTGAGGGGGAATCGGCCCGTGGCCCGCTACCCGATCTCCACCGCCGCCCGGGGGATCGGCAACCGCGAGGCGAGCTATCGCACGCCATTGGGCCGGCACCGCGTCCACCAGAAGTTCGGCGCGGACGCCCCCGTCGGCACCGTGTTCCGCTCCCGCGTCAACACCCACACCGTGGCGCCGATCCTGACGGAGCCGGTGGACGTCGAGGAGGACCTGATCCTGACGCGGATCCTCTGGCTGGATGGCCTCGAGCCGGGCCTCAACAAGGGGCCGGGCATCGACAGCCGCGAGCGCTTCATCTACATCCACGGCACGAACGAGGAGGGCCTCATCGGGACCCCCGCCTCCCACGGCTGCGTGCGCATGAGGAACCGCGACGTCGTCGCCCTGTTCGATCTTCTGCCCGAGGGCGCCGAGGTGGAGATCGTGCGGGGCGTCGACTAGCGCCGCCGCCCCGCCCAATCGAAGGGGTCAGCCGGCCCTGTGGGGATCACTGGAAGTCGACCGAGACCGCGTTGGTGAAGTTGGACGTCACCACCAGCTGGAAGTCCCGGTACCACGTCTGGAAGTTCCACGTCTCCCCGATCGCCACGGCCGAGAGCGGCGGGGGCATGTTGGAGAGGTCGAGGTTGAAGCTGAACGTCCCCGAGGGTCCCGAGTTCTGGGCCTGGGCGATGAAGCGGCCAATCGTCCCGTAGATGCAGAGGTTGCCCATGCTGCCGCCGGGGTTCGGGATGAAGGACTGGGTCTGCGACGCGAGGAAGTAGCCCAGGGAGTTCTGGGGCAGCTGCTCGACGTCCAGGCGGACGTCGTTCTCCGAGACCCGGTCGCTGCCGCGCATCACGAGGATCGCAGGCAAGCCGGTGGAGTTGACCACGGGGGGGTCGCAGTAGCTGTCTCCGATGGTCCCGCACGTCCCGAGTTGGGCGCCCACCCACCGCACGCGCAGGATGTTCGCCCCGCGCGCGGTCGGATCGCTCCCGGAGTCCTTGTAGAGGTCGGCGAAGTAGAGCCCGTCGGGCCCGGCGGTCAGCGCCGACACCGTGGCCCGGCCCGTCCCCGCGTATTCCACGAGGTTGGTGGGCCCGGAGACCTTCTGGCCCGAGGCGTCGATCTCGAACTCGGTGATGCGCTTGCCGAAGTTCTGCGGACCGGACGCGTAGGTGGGGCCGGACTCGGTCACGAAGGCGTGGTCCCACTTCGACTGGGGGAAGCCGCTGCCCTCGAAGGTCTCCTGCTCGATCCACGCCATGGCCACCGGCCCGGTGGCGGGCACCCAGTTGTGGAGGGCGTAGTTGAACATGTTGCTGTCCGAGCCCTCCCACAGGTAGTCACGCCCGGGGACGACCCGCGCGAAGCGGTCCACCGACGGGCCGTTCTCGACCATGTAGTGGAAGCCGTCCGACGCACGGTAGCGCCCACCGAAGGGGTTCCGGACGCCGTAGGCATACACGTAGTCCCGCGAGTTGATCTGACCGCCGTTGTAGAACGGGTTGCTCGTCACCGGGCTGCCATCCAGGTTCATGCGCAGGATCTTGCCCCGGTAGGACTGCAGGTTCCGTCCGGTGGAGGCGTTGAAGCCGTCCCCCATGTGCACGAGCAGCGTGCGGTCAGGGAGCATCTCGAAGTGCGAGATGAAGTGGGACTGCCCCTGGGACTCCCCGGGCATGTTCAGGATCGTGGTCTGGGTCGCCGCGGTCAGGCCCCCATCGACGCTGGTGAAGCGAACCACCTTCGGGTAGTGCGGCCCGTTCGCGTCGTAGAGCATGCCGGCGAACACATCGCCGGTCACCGGGTCCACGGCGATGCCCGAGACCCCCTGCTCGCCAGAGCCGGGGAACGCGCCGGTCGGGCTGAAGTTGATCAGGTTGTCCGCGTAGGTGCCCACCGTACCGTCGTTGGTCACCACCTTGATCGCCCCGTAGAGCTCGGTGACGTAGAGCAGCGGGTCACCCGGCTCTGTCCCGGGCTCGGGTACGAACGCGATGTGGATCGGGAGCTCAAGGTCGGTGGCCACGACCTCCACCTGATAGCCCGGCTGGGCGGCGACCCAGGGCAGCGAGAGCCCACGGGCCTGGTTGGAGAAGTCCGGCGTGACCTGACCCGCGGTGGTCTCCCACGTCGCCCCGTCCGAGGAGATCCAGTAGTACGCCGTCTGGTTCGGCGCGAGGGACAGCGACGGGAGCAGGATGCGCGTGCGCTTGCACTCGTCGTCCACCACCACCAGGTCCGTGTCCCCCAGGTTGATCCCCGAGGCCCCGCCGTAGATCCGGAGCCGCAGGTCCTCGTGCTCGGGGAGGGCGGCGAAGTTGGTCCAGGTGTTGGTCACGCCGTCGTTGGCCTCGATCAGCAGCAGCGACAGCCCGATGCCCGACTCCAGGGAGATCTCGGCGGCGTCCGCCGAGGCCGGCAGGACCGGCTCCACGTTGCCCACCGCGAAGGTCCAGACGGGCTCGGGATCCTCGACGATGTCCTCGGTCTCGAAGGGGTAGAAGGTGCTCGCCGCCCCGGTCTGGAAGGTCTTCTCGGACCAGGGGCTGAAGTCCGTGACGCTGTCGCCGCTGTCGTCCCGGAAGCGCACCCGGAAGGTGAAGCTCTTCAGGGGGTCGAGGGAGGTGGCGCCCGCGTGGGAACCCATGAAGGTCCCGTCCCCGAGGTGCGAGTGGACCTTGGGCGGCCCGCCGATGCACGAGGTCCGCCAGACCCGCTCGGGCGGCATGATGGTCCAGATCTCGTAGTCACTGCAGGCGTGGAGGTCCCCGTCGGGGTCGACGAAGGGACCGGCCTCCATGTGCACGTCGTAGGGGTTGAGCGGCTGGTTGGACGAGGCCGGCTCCGAGATGGCCGGCGCGAGCGGGGCGCTGTTCCCCGTGGCCACCCTCGACTGCTCGTCGAAGGTCCACGACACGAGGTCGGTGGACTGGGTGAGGCCGCTGGTGGAGGCCGTGAACCCGACCCAGGCCGTGCCGTCCGTGAGCGACAGGGTGCTCGCGATGTCGAGGTCGAGCTGGAGCGTGACGACCGCGTCGTCCACGTAGACCTGGAACGCGCCGGGCGTGTACTCGATCCGCACCGTGTGCGTGTCGTCGTCCGCCATGGTGGTGACCGCCGACGTGGCCCCCAGGGAAGCGGAGTGGCTCGAGGCGTTGGACGCTGCGCCGTTCGTGTTGACCGAGACGTGGTTGGCGGACGGGTCGAAGGTCAGCAGGTTGCCGAAGGTGTCGAACTCGATCGCAATCGAGTTCTGGATCTGGCTGTACCCGAGCCCGCCGCCGCCGGAGCCGATGGCGTCCACGGCGTCGCGCTGGATGACGAACGCGAAGCCCTCACCGCCGCCCGAGAGCCGGAAGGTGAACTCGCTGGTGAACGGAGAGGTGACGTCCTGGCGGGCGGTGGCCCAGACCGCGCCCACCTGGGAGGGCTGGTCGGGGGTGATCCGCAGGTCGTTCCCGGCCGTGGCCGTGGAGCCCACGAGGGTCAGCCCGGCGGTGGAAGAGAAGTCGACGTAGGTGACGTCGGCGTGGGCGAGCGAGCAGGTCAGGCCGCCGAGGGCGGCGAGGCGAAGTGCGAGCATGTCGGATCCGAAGGATTCGGGGTTGCGGGTGCCGCTCCCTGCGCGGCGCCCCGCCTTGCGATGGGCCCTGAAGACTACCACGCACACACCCTCGCCCCTGTCTCAACGCCGGCCTTCCAGCCCACATGGAGCGCGTCATTCTGTCGCCCAAGGAGAGGCCCGAATCGGGACACACTGCCCCGCTCCGCAGCGACCGAAACGAGACCGGCGGGGCGCCGATACCCGCGACACTTGTTCAGGGTGCGGTGACCGTGAGGGTCTGCCCGACCGCCACGTCCTCGAGCACCACGCTGCGACCATCCGGCCAGTCGACCCGCACGTCGACGGTGGTCGCGTCCCCCACACCGAAGTGGGCCTCGAACGGTTCCTGGGACAGCACGCTCTGCCCCGCGAGGATCGGCCGCGAGGTGCGGTACGTCCCGTCGGAGATGGTCACCAGCGCGCCGACGGCGTAGCGGTTGCTGCCCGCCATGCGCGGTCGAACCACGAGGTGGCGCCGGAGGGCCCCGCCGAGGTGCAGGTTCTCGTAGAGGCGCAGCCCGTCGAGCCCCACCTGGGCCATGTCCCGGTCCCCGTCCCCGTCCATGTCGAAGGTCACGAGCCCGGTCCCGTCCCGTCCCGAAAAGCCCGCGCGGTCCGTCGCATCGACGTACGACCCCGTCACCCCGAGCCCGTTCCAGAAAATGCGGGACGCGCGCCCGGGGCAGTCGTTGCTGGCGGGGAGGTCGAACCAACCGTCCTGGTCCAGGTCGACCC
>CAZEFP010000335.1:0-4579 GCA_964511565.1 uncultured Planctomycetaceae bacterium | reverse complement strand
ACAGTTACCCGGTGGCCCATCGCGGGCCGCTCGGCGCCCCGCGGCTGTCGACGCTGCGCCCGGTCCCAAGGCCCTCCCCGGAGGGTCTGGATGACGGGGCGCGCGCCACCTCGGTGGGCGCTTCACAACGATGACAGATCAGTACCCCGTCGACAGAGACCTCTCTGTTGACTCGATGGTTCGCCTCGCCCTCTCCAGCCGCTTCCCCTGCTGGGAAGGCTCCGACGACACCGGCGACGGTGCGTCCGGCGGCTTCGGCGCCGGCATCGAGCCCGGTTCGCGACCGAGCGCCTCGGACCCCGAGGAGGCTGGCCCCCCGGACAAGAAGCCCGCCCGCAAGCGCCGCGTCCGCAAGAAGCCGGTCCGCAAGAAGGCCGCCGCCTCCGATGAGGGCGGCGACAGCGAGCCTGCGCCGGACGCCAAGGCGTCCGAGCCCGAGGGCCCGGAGGGCGATGAGCCCAGGTCCAGGGGGCCCCGCAAGCGCTCGGCCGCCGATGAGGATGGGGGAGAGGCCCCTGGCGACGACGGCGAGGAGCGCGCAGCCCGCAAGCGCCGCCGCCGCGGTTCCCGCGGTGGGCGCCGACGCAAGCGCGGCGACGAGGACGACTCCCCCGAGGTCGATGTGATCCCCGGGGAGGAGGACGAGCTCCCCCGGAGCGGCATGGCGGCGGACGCCGACGACGAGAAGTCCGCTGCTCGCAAGAAGAAGCGCACTCGCCGCAAGTCGCGGAGGAAGGCCAGCGGTGAGGACTCCGGCGAGGACGCGGAGGCCGAGGCAGCACCCGACGGGGAGGACGCCGCCGCTCGTGACGCCGACCCCGAGGGCGAGGGCGGCAAGAAGAAGCGCCGCCGCCGTCGTTCGCGGAAGAAGTCCACCGAGGGCGCCGAACCTGAAGCCGACGCCGATTCCGAGGCCGACGCGGAGGGCAAGGGGCGCGCGACCAAGAAGAAGGGTCGCCGCTCCAAGAAGTCCGGCACCGCGGCCGCGACCAAGACGGCCGAGGAGAAGGCCGCCGAGGCGGAGGCCATGCGGACGCAGACCATCGCGGTCAACGCCGTGGAGCCCGAGGAGCGCCGCGTGGCGGTGTACGAGAACGGCCGCATCGAGGACATCCTGATGACGGCGGAGAGTCAGAAGACTCTCGTCAATGACATCTACCGTGGCCGGGTCGTGAACCTCGAGCCCGCGATCGGGGCGGCCTTCATCGACTTCGGTCAGGGCCGGAACGGCTTCCTTCACACCTCTGACGTCCTCCCGATCTACGCCGACGACGACTTCCAGCTCGAGGATCTGCTCACGGGCGGCCACCACGACGAGGAGGGAGACCACGACGCGGACTGGTCCGAGGAGGCCGACGCCCTGGACGAGGAGCACGACGACGAGGAGCCCGAAGAGGAGCCCAGCGAGGGCGCCGAGTCCGAGGCGCCGGAGCCCGCCGGTGATGACGAGGCCCCCGCAGGTGGCGGGGCTGACGACGAGTCCGACGAGCCCGACGAGCCCGACGAGGGCGGGGACCCCCGGGACGACGACCCCTCCGATGACGATGACGAGGGGCCGGCGCCTGGCTTCGCTCAGGGAATCGTCGAGGACGATGAGGACGCCGAGGCCGACGAGCCCCGCGGCACCCGTTCTCTCCGGTCGCGGTCCAGGCGCCCCGCGTCGTCGCGGGTTGCAGCCATGGATGACGGTGATGGGCCCGGCGGGGACGATGACGGGAAGCCTGCGCGCAAGAAGCGCAAGCGGCGCTCGTCGAAGAAGAAGGCGGCCTCCGCGAGCGCCGACGGAGACTCGGCGGCGGACGGCGACGGCGAGGAGGGGGGCCGCAAGCGGTCGTCCAGCCGTAAGCGCAGCCGCAAGAAGGCGACCGCCTCCGACAAGGGGTCCGACGGCGGTGCGAAGAAGGCCGCGAAGAAGAAGACCAGCAAGAAGGCCGAGCGGAAGTCGAAGAAGAAGGCCTCCTCGCGGCGCAAGGCCAGCAAGGGCGGCTCGAAGAGCGGCGGCTCCCGCTCCAGGGGCCGGTCCGAGCGACGCCCCCAGCGCGAGCGGCGACCGATCGATCAGCTCCTCAAGGTAGGGGACCCGGTCGTGGTCCAGGTCACCAAGGACGCGATCGGCGACAAGGGGCCGACCCTCACCACCTACATCTCCATGCCGGGGCGCTACCTCGTGCTGATGCCCTCCATGTCCCGGACCGGCGTGAGCCGGAAGATCCCGGATGACAAGGAGCGCAAGCGCCTCAAGCGCATCCTCGCGAGCCTGAAGACCCCCGCAGACATGGGCGTGATCGTCCGCACGGCGGGCGTCGGGCGCACGAAGGCCGACCTGCAGCGGGACCTCGACTATCTCCTCGGGCTCTGGGAGTCCTTCGGGAAGAAGCTCCGCGGCAGCCGCGGGCCGGCCCCGCTCTACCTCGAGTCCGACGTGGCGACGAGGACGCTCCGCGACCTCTTCAACCGACGCACGAAGGAGGTGCTCGTCGACGACTTCACCGTCTACGAGCAGATGGTCAGCTTCGCCGAGAAGCTGATGCCCGAGCACGTCGGCCGCATCAAGCGCTACGAGGGGGACCGACCGCTCTTCCAGGAGAGCGGGCTCGAGCAGGAGTTCGAGCGGATCTTCTCGCGCCGTGTGGACCTCCCCTCGGGCGGCTCCATCGTGCTCGACCAGGCGGAGGCGCTGGTGGCGATCGACGTCAACTCCGGCCGCACGCGAACGGACAGCTACGACTTCGAGGACATCGCCCTCAAGACGAACATGGAGGCGGTCCCCGAGATCGCCCGTCAGATCAAGCTCAGGGACCTGGGCGGGATCATCGTCTGCGACTTCATCGACATGGTGCGCTCGTCGAGCAACCGGCAGGTTGAGCGGGCGCTCCGCGAGGCGTTGGCCGACGACCGCGCCCGGAGCAAGCTGGGCCGCATCAGCCAGTTCGGGCTGCTCGAGATGACCCGCCAGCGCCTCGGCCCCGGCACCCACAAGAAGGTCTTCCAGGCCTGCCCGCGGTGCCGCGGCACAGGCCGGGTGCGCACCGTCGAGTCCAGGGCCCAGGCCATCCTGCGCCGCCTCGGCGGGGCCGTGGTCCAGAAGGGCTTCACGAAGGTGGAGGTCAGGGCTCACCCCGAGGTGGTGCAGTATCTGAAGGAGGACCTTTGGGACTGGGTCCGCGCCCTGGAGCACCGCTCCGAGAAGCAGATCGAACTCTCCTCGGTGCCCGACCAGCTGGAGGACAGCGTCCTGCGCTACCTGCGCGCCGACGGCCGCGAGGTTCGCCCCGGCGGCCGCCGGAAGCGCTGACGGGTCGCAAACCGGCCCGGCGTGCCCCTCGGGAGCCCCACGGGGGCGCCGGGGGAGCGGGGCCCACGGACGACGGGGCGCCGGGCCACAGGGCCCGGCGCCCCGTCTCGCTCACGCCTCCCTGCGGCATGGAGCCCCCTCCGGCCCACCCCGGCAGGGGTGCTGGAGGGGCCCGGGGGAGGTTGTGCTCCGCCAGGCCCCGGCGTATGCTCTTCGCCCCCTCGGCCAGCCGAGCGGCCCCCGGGAGAGAACACCGTGGGATAGCCGGACTCCCCGTCGCCTCCATCCGGAGGGTGCTGGGGCCGGATCAGAATCCGATGTACGCGATCATCAGCGACCGAAACAACCAGGCCACCGTGCGCGTTGGCGACGAGATCCTCTGCGATCTCATGGACGACGCGGAGCGCGGCTCCACGATCACCTTCGACCACGTCCTGCTCGTCGGCGAGGAGGGCTCCGTCAAGATTGGCAAGCCCACCGTCGAGGGCGCCAAGGTCACCGGCGAGGTGATGGGCGAGGCCCGCGGCGACAAACTCGTCGTCTTCCGCTTCAAGCGCCGGAAGAACATCCGCGTCAAGCGCGGCCACCGTCAGACCTACACCCGCGTCCGGATCACGGACATCAACGGCTGAGCCCGCTCGGCGCCTGAAAGGAGAACACAGACATGGCACACAAGAAGGGACAGGGCTCGACCCGCAACGGCCGCGACTCCAACCCCCAGTTCCGCGGCGTGAAGCGCTTCGGTGGGCAGCAGGTCACGGCGGGCACGATCATCGTTCGCCAGTGCGGCACCCGCTACAAGCAGGGCAAGAACGTCGGGCTCGGCAGCGACTACACCCTCTACGCACTCGTGGACGGAACCGTCCGCTTCCAGACCGGGCGTCGCGTCCACGTGGACGCGACGGCCGAGTGATCCCGGTCGGGACCACTCCGCGCCGGCGCCAGGACACCACCGTCCAGCGCCGGCGCTTGCACATCTGACATGTCCACGTTCCGCGACGAGGCTGAGGTAGAGGTCGTCGCCGGCAAGGGCGGGGACGGGATCGTGTCCTTCCGTAGGGAGGCCCACGTCCCCCTGGGAGGGCCGGACGGGGGCGACGGCGGGAACGGGGGGAGCGTGGTCTTCGTGGCCGACCCGAACGTCCACTCCCTGCTCGATATCGGCCGAAGGTTCCGGTACGCCGCCCGCAACGGCCAGCCCGGCGGTCCTCGGAATCGGACTGGCAAGAGCGCCCAGGATGAGGTGATTCACGTCCCGGTCGGGACCCTCGTCTACGACTCAGA
>CAZEFP010000334.1:0-4600 GCA_964511565.1 uncultured Planctomycetaceae bacterium | reverse complement strand
TCGCTATCTCGACCTCGGGGGCACGGCCCGTCCGCGCTGAACGCTCCGAAGGCGTCCGCGCGCACGCGCGGCGCTCCCTCCGTCTCCTCCCCATCCCTGTCATGATCCGACGCCCCCTGCTCCTCGGGCTCGCCCTCACGGTCGCCGCCTGCAGCGCCGCCCCGGAGATCAACCAGTTCGGCTTCGACGCCCAGGTCGTGGATTCGAGTCGCCTTCCCCGGCGGATCGCCTTCGGCTCCTGCGCCGACCAGGAGCGGCCCCAGCCGATCCTCATGGAGACCATCCAGCGGGACCCCGAACTCTTCATCTACCTGGGGGACAACATCTATGGCGACACCGAGGACATGGGCCTCCTCGCCGGCAAGTACAGCGCGCTGGCCGCCCGGCCGGAGTTCGCGGCGCTCCGAAGCCACTGCCCGACCCTCGCCATCTGGGATGACCACGACTACGGAGCCAATGACGCGGGCTCCGAGTACCCGGGCCGCGAGCGCTCACGGGAGGTCTTCCTCGACTTCTGGCGCGAGCCCCTCGACTCGACCCGGCGCTCGCACGAGGGGATCTACCACGCCGAGCGCTTCGAGGAGGGTGGCCGCACCCTCCAGGTGATCCTCCTGGACACCAGGAGCTTCCGGGACCCGCTCGTGCAGAACGGAGAGTCACCGGTCTCGCCCTTCAAGAACCAGTACCGGCCCAACCCCGACCGCGGCGCGGCGCTCCTCGGGGAGGCCCAGTGGGCGTGGCTCGACGAACGCCTCCGGGAGCCGGCGGACCTGCGCATCATCGCCAGCAGCATCCAGTTCGGGCACAGCTACAACGGCTGGGAGAGCTGGACCCTGATCCCCGCGGAGCGACGACGCATGATCCAGTCGATCCGCGACACCGGGGCGAACGGCGTGGTCTTCATCTCAGGCGACGTGCACTGGGGAGAGATCAACCGCCAGCGGGCGGCTGGTCTCTATCCCCTGTACGACGTGACCGCGAGCGGGATCAACCAGGATTGGGACACGATCGAGCCCAGCTCACGCCGGGTCGGGCCCGCGGTGGCCGAGCACAACGTGGGCTGGATCGAGGTGGACTGGGAAGAGGAAGACCCCGCGATCCGGCTCATGAGCATGGACCTGACCGGGGCCATCCGTAACCAGGTGGACCTGCGCCTCTCGGAGCTGGCCGCCCCTGGCTCCTGAGCGACACCCGACCTATTCGGGCAGCGGCCGGACCTCGATCGCCTTGTACCAGACCTCCGAGCCGGGGTCGTGGGCCTGGAGCGCGAAGGTGCCGCGGTCCACGAGCCGCCCGGCGAAGGACTCGGGGCGCTCCACGTCGTCCGGCTCGGTGTAGTCGATCACCTGCTTGCCGTTGACCGTGATCTGCACGCGCTTGCCCACGACCTTGATGTGCATCGGGAACCACTCGTCGTCCTTGGCCGGCGGTACCTTGAGGTCGTCGATGCCGTACAGGCCGCCCGTCCTGCGCCAGTCCCCCTGGGTGTTGTTGACCTGGACCTCGTAGCCCTTGGACGGCCACCCGGCCTCCTGGAAGGCCGTGTGGAAGTAGATCCCGCTGTTCGACCCCGGCTTGGACCGGACCAGCGCGCGGAGCTCGAAGTTCTTGAACGAGTGGTGGTACACCGGCCCGTCGTAGAACACGTGGGCACGGTCGCCGTTGACGATCAGGGCGCCGTTCTCGACGCGCACGCTCTCGGGCCGCTCCGCGACCTTCCAGCCCTTGAGGTTGCGGCCGTTGAACAGGGAGGCAAACCCGCCTCCGTCCCCGATCTCACGGAGCCGCAGGTTCTTCCAGCCCACCCGCCACTTGGGGTCACCGCCCACGGAGTGGACCTGGAGCCCGATGAAACCGGCCGGCGAGACCGCGTCGGTGACGTGGGCCACGGGGACCCCGTTCACCCAGGTCCGGATGGACTGCCCGAAGCAGATGACCCGGTACCGGTTCCACTCGCCGGACTTGAACGCCGCCCGGCTCGCGGGCTGATCCCGGTCCTTGCTCAGCCAGCCGCGGCCGGCCTCGTCGTAGATGAAGCCCGCGTGCCCGTTCGTGGCCACCTCCACCTGGTAACCGTGGACCCTGCCGTCCTTGAAGGCGGGGTTGGAGTGGCTCCGGATCTGGACGCCGCTGTTGAGCTGGTCGTCGAACAGCTTGACGTCGAACTCGAGCTCGTAGTCCCCGTAGAACTGGTCGCTGCACAGGAACGAGTTCGGGCTCCCCGCGCTCGTGGTGCCGATGATGGCCCCGTCGACCACCTCGTAGGTCGCGGTGCCGTTGCGCTGCGTCCACCCGTTGAGCGTCGAGCCGTCGAAGAGCTCGACCCACTCACCCGCCGCGGGGCGTGAGGGCTCGGCGACCGAGAGGGTGGGTGCGGGCGCGGCCACCATGGAGAGTCCGTGCAGCGCGAGGAGGAGGGGTTGCATCATGATCGAGAGCGGGGATTGGGAGTGCGCGGCCGACGGGATGTGACGACCTCGAGGGCGAGGGTAACAACCCGCCCCGGGCTCGCCGACAACGCCCCGGCAGCGGCGCCTCCTCGGATCCGCCCGCTCATCCCCTCAGGTCGTCTCGATCCGCGAAGCCCGGCGCCGAGGCCCCGGAGAGATCGCCCTGAATGCGCGGCGATGGCTACTCCCGTGCAGGATTCCCACGTTCATCTATCGTGGAGACGGCGCCGAGTTCCATTGGCGGCTCCCCTTTCCCCCTTCCCAATCCGACATGCAACGACGCCTCCCCACCCTCCTCGTGGCCGCTGCGGTACTCACCGCCTCGGCCGCCGCCCAGAACGACGAGTGCGCCACGGCCAGCACCCTGTCCCTCGGCTCCATCACGTTCGACACCACCGCGGCCACGCAGAGCTCACAGGTGTGGCCGTGCGCGGGGACCGGCGGTCCGGATCTGTGGTACGTCTTCACCGCTCCGAGTACCGCCAGCTACACCTTTGACACCTGCGGCAGTAGCTACGACACCGCCATCGAGATGTTCGACGGGACCTGCACGGCCCTGAACTCGCTGAGCTGCAACGACGACTCCTGCGGACTCCAAAGCTCCATCTCCTCGCCCTTCAACGCCGGAGACAGCGTCTTCATCCGCGTCGGAGGGTGGAACGGCTCCACGGGGGCCGGCCTCCTCAACGTCTCCGAGATCGTCATTCCCCCGCCCTCGGGCTCCGTGAGCTCCTGGCTCACCGCCGTGGGCGCCGGCACCCCCGCGGCGTACACCAACTCCAACCTCCAAGGTCCGATCAACGACGACATCGGAACCCCGTCCGGCGTCAATGGGATGACCTACGAGTTCGTGGTCTACGGCTCCAACGACGGCCCGAGCAACGCCCTCATGGGGGCCGTGAACACCCCCACCGGGGACAGCGCCGGCATCAAGTTCGAGCAGTTCGCCAACTCGGATCAGTACGGCCTGACCCAGTTCGGCATCGTCGACCTGTACTACACCAACGGGCTCAACAGTCCGGGGACCGACGTTCACCTGGTCTTCGTGGCGGACACCACGCTCGGGCTCACCGAGCTCTTCGTGGACGGCCTCAGCTTCGGGACCGTCCCCTACGCCCCGATCCTGCAGGGCATGCAGGGCATCGGGCAGATCTACAACCCCGCCGGCGCCCCCTGGGACCCCATGGATCAGGGCCGCATCCACGGGGTCGCCGTGTACGACGCCAAGCTCACCCTGCCCGAGATCGTGGCCCATCGGGACGCCTACTTCTCCGGGTCGCTCGGGACGCGCTACTGCTCCCCCGGAGCGGTGAACTCGGCGGGCACCTCCGGCTCCATGTCCGCGTCGGGGAGCCTGCTGGCCTCCGCCAACGCCCTGACCATCGCCGCGTCGGAGCTCCCGGCGAACTCCTTCGCGTTCTTCCTGGCCAGCCAGACCCAGGGCAACGTGAGCAACCCCGGCGGGAGCCAGGGCAACCTCTGCCTTGGCGGGGCCATCGGTCGCTACGTCGGCCCCGGCCAGATCGTCAACTCCGGCTCCGCCGGCGAGGTCTCACTCGCCCTCGACCTGACCCAGACACCGCAGCCCACGGGCTTCGTCTCGGTCCAACCCGGGGACAGCTGGAACTTCCAGGCGTGGTACCGCGACGCCATCGGCGGCTCGGCCACCTCCAACTTCACCGACGGGCTGGAGATCACGTTCCAGTGACTCCATCGCGGGGCCCGCGAGGCCCCCGCCCGCTCCGCAGGCCGCGCCCCCGATCCGAGGGCGCGGCCTGCGCCCATGACGCCTACACTCTCGCCATGACCTGGACCATCTACCTCTCCGGCGAAGTCCACACGCCGTGGCGCGACGAGCTCGAGCAGCGGGCTGCGGAGCGGGGCCTCCCTGTGCGCTTCACCTCGCCGGTCACGGACCACCCCGCGAGCGACGCCGCCGGGGATCACCTGCCGCCCGCCAGTGAGGGCTACTGGCGGGACCACAAGTCCGCGGGCGTGAACGCCATCCGCACCTCGACCCTCATCCGCCAGTGCGACCTCGCGGTGGTGCGCTTCGGGGACGAGTACCGGCAGTGGAACGCGGCCTTCGACGCCGGCGCCCTCGCCGCCCTGGGCAAGCCCTACATCACCCTGCACGGTCCCCAGCACGT
>CAZEFP010000333.1:0-4615 GCA_964511565.1 uncultured Planctomycetaceae bacterium | reverse complement strand
CGGACTCTTCGCCGGGATGCTCGACTTCGGGGTCCAGATGGTGACGAAGGGCCGGGGGCTCGTGGCGCGCCGCCCGGGCCACAGCGACCACGAGACCATGACGCCGGACGCCCGCTCCAGCACGGAGCCGCCGAGCTACAACGACTCCGACTCCATGGACAAGCTCACCGACGTCTACCTGTCGGGAACCATGCACGAGGAGGATCAGCCCGCGCACCTCCTGGTCAACGACCCCAGCATCTGCGTCGACCGCTGCACCAAGGAGTACGGCAACCCTTGCAAGCACTTCTGTCCAGCAGCGGTGTACGAGTGGCCAGAGGGCTCGGAGGCCGTCGTGATCAACGCCTCCAACTGTGTCCATTGCAAGACGTGCGACATCATGGACCCCTACGAGAACATCGAGTGGGTCGTGCCCGAAGGCGGCGGCGGCCCGAAGTACCTGGGCATGTGACGCCGTCCATGATTCGATCCCCCCTCGACCCCATCTCGACCTTCCTCACCCTATGAAGCTCTCCATCAAGGACTCCGGTAAGGCCACTCGCTCGGACCTCCTCGCGCTCCTCGTGCCCGAGGGCAGTGACGTCCCGCTGCCGTCTGGCGTCAGCGTTCCGGAGGGATTGCTCTCGGGGTTCGAAGCCAAGGCCCGGGCGAGCCGGAGCACCTACGCCAGCGGCGGGGGTGCTGCGGAGGTCCTCCTGGTCGGCCTCGGTGCCCTCGACTCGGTGGACGGGGAGGGGCTCCGTCGGGCGTCGGCGGTCGCGGCCAAGGCGGCGATGAAGCGCGAGTGCAAGTCCGTCCACATCGAGGTCGCTGTGAGCGCTTGCGAGGTCCTCGGGGCCCACGCCGCCGGTCGTGCCGCGGCCGAGGGGGCCCTCCTGGCGACGTACTCCTACGACAGCGCGAAGAGCAAGGCCAAAGCCTGCGCGCTGAAGGGGATCACCGTCGGCGGAGCCGGCGCGGCCTTCAAGAAGGGCGCCCGGGAGGGGGAGGTCCTGGCTGCGGCCAGCGCCTTCACCCGCGACCTTCAGAACGGCGCCGGCAACATGGTGACGCCCACCGCCCTCGCCAAGGAGGCCCGGGGGATCGCCCGTCGCCACCCGCGCATGACCGCCAAGGTCATGGACGAGGCGGCCATGAAGAAGGCCGGTATGGGCCTCCTGCTCGGCGTCTCGGCGGGCTCGACGGAGCCCGCGCGGCTGATTCACCTCACGTACAAGCCGAAGGGCAAGTCCCGCGGCCGGATCGCCTTCGTGGGCAAGGGCCTGACCTTCGACGCCGGCGGCTACTCCCTCAAGCCGCCCGCGAAGATGGACGAGATGCGCTTCGACATGTCCGGTGGAGCTGCGGTCCTGGGCGCCATGCACGCCCTCGCCGGAGGGCTCGAGGTGCCCTTCGAGGTGCACGGCGTCGTGCCCTCCTCGGAGAACCTCATCGACGGCAACGCCACCAAGCCCGGCGATGTCCACACGGGCATGAACGGGACGACCGTCGAGATCCTGAACACCGACGCCGAGGGGCGCCTGATCCTGGCGGATGCGCTCTCTTACGTGGAGTCCAAGGTCAAGCCCGACACCATCATCGACCTCGCGACCCTCACCGGAGCGGTGATCGTTGGGCTGGGCCATGAGGTGACGGGGATGTTCGCGACCACCGATGCGTTGCGGGATGATCTGCTCGCCGCCGGCGGCGTCACGGGGGAGGAGGTCTGGCCCCTGCCGCTGCTCGATGCCCACAAGGAGGGCATGAAGGGCAAGTCGGCGGACCTCGCCAACATCGGCTCGCCCGCCATGGGCGCAGGCTCCAGCCAGGGGGCGGCCTTCCTCTCGCACTTCGTGTCGGACGACCGCGAGTGGGCGCACCTGGACATCGCCGGTACCGCCTGGAACACGCGCGACCGCGACTGGGTCGGCGGTTCCTCGGGGACGGGCGTCGGCGCCCGCCTCCTCATCGAATTCCTTCAGCAGCGAGCCTGATCTCGCCGCGCCTCCATCTCTCTGAACCCACACCCACGGAGCCCTTTAGTGTCATCCCCTGAGCTAGTCCCCGGTCTGGCCGGTATCCCGGCCGCAGAATCGTCGGTGAGCTTCATCGACGGCCAGGCGGGCGTTCTGGAGTATCGCGGCTATCCCATCGAGGACCTCTCCGCTCACAGCACCTTCGAGGAGGTGGCGTGGCTTCTCCTCTACGGCGAGCTCCCGTCGAGCGAGGAACTGTCCGCGTTCGAGGCCGACCTCGGGCGGCTGCGGGCCCTCCCGGACGATCTGGTCAAGATGGTCCAGGCCTTCCCGGCCAGCGGGCATCCCATGCAGGCCCTGCAGGCTTCCCTCGCGGCCCTCGGGATGGTGAGCCCCAAGGTGGACCTCCGCGACGCCGCCTCCAAGGACGAGGCGGCGCGGCGGGTGATCGCGGCGACCCCCGTGCTCGTGGCGCTCTTCGAGAGGGTCCGGGCGGGGAAGGCCTACGTGGCGCCCCGGGCGGACCTCTCCACCGCAGCCAACTTCCTGTGGTGCCTCGACGGTGAGGAGCCGGCGGAGATCGCGTCCAAGACACTCGACTGCGCCCTGATCCTCCACGCCGAGCACACCATGAACGCGTCGACGTTCGCGTGCCGCGTGGTGGCGTCCACCGAGAACGACCCGTACACGTCGTGCAGCGGCGCGGTGGGGGCCCTCTTCGGGCCGCTCCACGGCGGCGCCAACGAGCGTGTCCTGAACCAGCTCTCGACCATCGACGGCGTCGACGCCGTCGAGGCCTGGTACGAGGCCAAGGCCGCGTCCAAGGCGAAGGTGATGGGCTTCGGGCACCGCGTCTACAAGACCAAGGACCCCCGTGCGAAGAACCTCCAGATCCTGGCGGTGAAGCTCTTCGAGGAGCTCGGCTCGACCCCCAAGTACGACGTCGCTCTGAAGCTGGAGGAGGTCGTGACGGCCAAGCTCGGCGGGCGGGGGATCTACCCGAACGTCGACTTCTTCAGTGGGCTCGTCTACGAGAAGCTCGGCCTCAACACGGACGTGTTCACGCCCATCTTCGCCATGGCCCGCGTGGCCGGCTACTGCGCCCACTGGCTCGAGCAGCACGAGGACAACAAGCTGTTCCGGCCGGCCCAGATCTACGTGGGCGAGCGGGAGCGCAGCTACGCGCCCATCTCGGAGCGCTGAGTCACCTGGCCGCTGAGGCCTCGATGGCCCCGCGGAGCGCCTCGCGCTCCGCGGGGTCATCGACGTTCTCGAGGACCTCCTCGAGGCGACCGTGGACGCCCTCGAGGCCCAGGCGCAGGCGCACGCCGAGGTCGATGCCCTGGCCCCGGCGCACGGCGAGACGGAGATCCGCCGGGACGGCTTCCAGCGAGCGAGCCGTTCGCACGAGCTCGTCCGGGAGCGTGCGGCGCAGGGGGTAGGTGAGCGACATCCCCATGCCCACCGCGACGGCCTCACGGTGACGGGGGTGGCTGAGCACGGAGTCCAGGACGGCCTGGAGCCGCGGAGGGGCCTCGCCAGCTCGGGGCAGGGACGAGCGCAGGAAGCTCCCGACACCCCGGAGGAGGTCGTCGGTGGCCTCCTCGGGGTACCCCTCGAGGAGGCGATCCAGGTCGAGGGATCCTTCCTGGGCCAGCGTGCCGTAGGCGAGGCTGTTCCCGGTGCTCAGGAGCACGTCCTCGCGCCGCTCACCGTCGAAGCAGTCGGCGATGCCCATGACCTCCTCGGGGACGAGGCTGAGCTTGCCCGTGGCGCGGTCCTTGACGGCCCCGCGCTGGATGAGGCTCCCGTAGTTGCGGAAGAACGTGCCCGGGTACCGGACCCCGTCCGCTGCGCGCTCGAAGTGTCCGCTGCCGATGGGCAGCACGAAGAGCGTCGTGCTCGCCGCGCAGGTGAGCAGGGCCGCGCCGAGTCGACGTCGGCCCACCTGGGGGCACTCCAGGAGCCGGCCGACGGCCGCCGCGATGCCGAGCAACCCGAAGAAGTAGAAGGAGACCAGATAGCGCACGCCCCCGATCTCAACGGGCGGCGGCATGCTGCGGATCTTCAGGACGCCGACCGCGATGACGCCGAGCACGAGCGGCAGGTAAGCGGCGGTGAGGAGCGCCGCCGCGCGCCGGGCTCGACCGGCGTGGTCCTTCGGCTGCGCCTGGCGGAGAGCCTGGAGGAGCGCTCCGAGCCACGCGGCTGCCAGCGAGAACAGCAGGAGCCACTCCCCGACCATGGCGGGAATCGGGCCGAAGGCCTCGAAGCAGGCCCCGCCAGGGAGCGTGTCCACGAGGAGCGAGCGCGTCTCTTCCCACAGGCCGCCGGCGTCGAGCCTGGGGTCCACCGAGGTGAACTTGTCCGCGAAGAAGCCCGCGCGCCCCTCGGTCATGGCATGCAGCGCGAGGAGCGGCGAGAGGCCGGCCGCGCCTGCGGGCAGGAGCCAGCGCAGGTCCGACAGCGCACCGCGCAGGCCCCGAAGTCTGAGCTGGACAGGCGCGAGCAGGGAGAGGGCCAGGAGCGAGCCGTAGTAGACGACGACGGCGAAGCCGGCGGTGAGCCCTGCGCCGATCAGCCAGGGGGCTCTCCGCTCGCGTCTGCTGGCCTCGAACACCAGCACGACGGGGAGGAACAGGAACAGCAGCCCCTCGAAG
>CAZEFP010000332.1:0-4618 GCA_964511565.1 uncultured Planctomycetaceae bacterium | reverse complement strand
GCGCCCTGGCTCGCCTCCACCGGCCGCGTCCCCCTCGACGAGACCACCGCCGACGAGCTTCGGCCCATCCTCGATGAGCTCGGTCCGGCCCCATCCGGAGCCGACGCCCGCGCCCGCCAGATCTACGAGTGGGTCGTGGACAACGTCGAGTACAAGAAGGTCGGCGAGGGCTGGGGCAACGGCGACATCTTCTGGGCCTGCAGCGAGCGCTACGGCAACTGCACCGACTTCCACACCTTGCTCCTGGCCCTCGCGCGCACCGAGGGCATCCCGGGGCGGTTCGAGATGGGCTTCCCCGTCCCGATGGACCGAGCGTCGGGGAGCATCGGCGGATACCACTGCTGGGTCGAGCTCTGGCTCCCCGGCGCGGGCTGGATTCCGATCGACGCCTCCGAGGCCGCCAAGCACCCCGAGGACCGAGAGCTGCACTTCGGGAGCGAGGAGCCCGACCGCGTCCTGTTCACCCGCGGCCGGGACCTCCGCCTCGGAGCGGCACACCGCGGTCCCGCCCTCAACTACTTCATCCACACCTTCGCTGAACTCGACGGTTCCAGGCTCGACGGGGTCGAGCAGACCGTCCGCTACGAGGAGCTGCCATGAGCAAGATGTTCGTTGACGTCCGACGCTGTATCGGATGCCACGCCTGTTCGGTCGCGTGCAAGACCGAGCACAGCGTGCCCCTGGGAGAGTTTCGCACCCGCGTCCGCTGGCTTCCCGAGCCGGGCGACGGCCGGATGACCTTCCTACCCCTGTTCGCGGAGACCTGTGACCTCGGCGCGAACCGAGGCCAGCACGGGCTCGCCCCTGCGTGCGTCACCGCGTGCCCCACCAAGGCGCTGGAGCTCGTGGAGGAGGCCCCCGCCGACTCCCGACCGCTGGAGAGGAAGGGCGACACACGAGACGGCATCGTCTATCGCGGCCACGCCCGGTGGCAAGAAGAAGCCATGAACGCGGGCGTCGCGCTCTCCCCCGAGGACCCCGACCCCATCTACGAGCAATGGTAAGCATCGACCGACGCGAACTGCTGACCCTCGCCGGCGGCCTGGGCGCCGCCGCCTTCTCCGGTGGGCTCCTCTCGGGCTGCAGCTCGAGCGGGGAGACGAAGGCCCTGCCCTCCATGGACGACGCCATGGCGACGCGCATCGACTACGGTCGCGCGAAGCCGGTCCCCACCATCTGCTTCGGCTGCACGACCCACTGCGGGGTCATCGGCTGGGTGCAGGACGGGCGCGTGCGGCAGATCGAGGGGAACCCGAAGGACCCCAACACCCAGGGTGCCATCTGCGGCAAGGCTCAGGGGGTCATCCAGGCCACCTACGATCCCCAGCGCATCGTCTACCCGCTCAAGCGCGTGGGCAAGCGCGGCGAGGGCAAGTGGCGCCGCGCCACCTGGGAAGAGGCCATGACCGAGATCGGAGGGAAGCTCAAGGCCCTCCGCGAGGAGGGCCGCCCCGAGGAGCTCGTCTTCCACTACGGCCGCGACAAGACCAAGGGCTTCACCAGCCGCTGGACGGACGCGTTCGGGACCCCGAACCGCCTGAACCGCCGCTCCATCTGCAGCTCCAACCGCCGCGTGCCCCTCATGAGCATGTACGGCCGGGAATTCGAGTGGGAGTCCCAGGACCTGGAGCGCACGAACTACGTGATCAACTTCGGCGGGAACCCCATGGAGGCCTACCAGGGTGGCCTCTTCATGATCCGCCGCCTCATGGACGCCCGCGTGGACCGCGGGGCGAAGCTGGTGACCTTCGAGGTCCGCCCCTCCGCCACGGCGTCCATCAGCGACGAGTTCCACACGGTGCACCCCGCGAGCGACGGGGCCATCGCCATGGCCATGGCCCACGTCATCCTGCGGGAGGGGCTCCAGGACACCGCGTTCTGGGACACCTGGGCCAACGTGGACCTCGACACGATCCGGGAGCAGGTCAAGGACTACACCCCCGAGTGGGCCGAGGAGATCTCCGGCGTCCCTGCGGAGGACATCGCCCGCATCGCCGTGGAGTTCGCCAAGGCCGCGCCGGCCTGCACCACGATGTCCAACCGCGGCAGCGCGAAGCACTACAACGGCGTCCAGGCCGACCGCGCGATCCGCATGCTCGACGTGCTGGTGGGCAACGTGGGCAAGCCCGGGGGCTTCTGCCTCTCGACCCTGCGGATGTGGAAGAACCGCTACGGCCAGTGGGGTCTCCCGGTCATCGACCAGCCGGGGCCCAAGCCGTCGAAGCCCAAGGCCTGGCGCCCCGGCACCCGCGAGTTCGAGACGCTTCCCGCCGACGTTCAGGAGCGCGTCGCGGCGTTCCCTGAGATGTGGCAGAAGAAGTACTTCGGCGAGCTCGCGACGCCGTCGGAGTACCCGCTCTCCTGGCACTGGTACAACATGCGCGTGGGCCAGCTGGTCTACCCCTACATCAAGGAGGGGCGCCAGAAGGTCAGCGCGTACATCAGCTACACCCTCGGCGCAGCCTTCGGCTACCCCGAGGCCGACGTGGCCCGCGAGGTGCTCATGGACGAGACGCTCGTGCCCCTGCACGTGGCCATCGACATCAGCTACAGCGAGCAGGCCGCCCTGGCGGACTGGATCCTGCCCGACGCCACCGCGCTCGAGCGCTGGGACGCCCACTCCACCAACAACTACGGCCTGCGCCCCTACACCGGGATCCGGCAGCCGCTGGTGGAGCCGCTGGGCGAGGCCCGGCCGGCGCAGATCATCCTGCGCGACCTGGCACGGGAGATCGGCGGGGGCATGGAGGCCCACTTCGACTTCGAGGACCTGGAGGACTACTACCGCGAGTGGTACGCCCAGGTCCCCGGCGACTGGGAGACCTTGAAGCGCGAGGGGATCTGGACCGACCCCGAGCGACCGCTGGACCACGAGCTGTACCTGCGGGAGGTCCCTGAGGACGAGCTCGTGAACCACAGCGTCGACCCCGACACCAGGATCGTCACCGCCGACAAGGGGTCCAAGCGCGTCGCGGTGGGCATCGAGTTGGACGGCAAGATCGTGCGCGGCTTCGACACCCCGACCCGGCGAATCACGATCCAGGAGCCCCTCCACCCGCTCGCGGCGACCCACGTGGGGCTGCCGCTCGACGACATCAACGCCCTCGAGCTCCCCACCTGGGGGCCCGTGCCCGAGCACGTGGACCTCCCCGAGGACCGCTTCGTCCTGACCACGTTCAAGTGGAACGTGCACACCCAGGGACGCAGCGCGGGCTGGAAGTACAGCTCCGAGATCGTGCACACCAACCCCGTCTTCATGAACCCGAAGACGGCGGCGGTCCTCGGGCTGAGGGAAGGCGACGAGGTGACGCTCACCGTGTTCCGGCCCGCCCAGCACACCTATCGTGCCGGCGAGGACGAGCCGGTGGGGACCTTCACCCAGAAGGTACGCCTCCTCGAGCGCGTCCACCCCAAGGTCGTGGCCGTCTCCCACCACATGGGGCACTGGGAACAGGGCAACGTGGCGCGCGCGGACATGGACACTCCCTCCGCCGGCCAGCCGGGCTTCGGGGCGGAGTGCGACGCCGACGTCACCGACCGCGTGTGGTGGTCGAAGGGGCGCGGTGGCTCCGGCGGTGGCCGGCACCTCAACGACGCCCTCCCCATCAACCCGACGCCCCTCGTGGGCGGCCAGAGCTGGTTCGACAACGTCGTCGCGATCGCGAAGGCATGAGGGAGCTCGCCCCCCTCTATGAGCTCCTCGCTCGCCTCCTCACCTCGGAGGTGGACGAGGACCTCGTCCGGGCGCTCCGGGACCCCGCCGCAGCCCCGCTCCTCGAGCGGCTGGCCCCCGGCGTGGGCCAGGAGCAGCTGGATCTGGACGAGCTGGCGGCGGAGTTCGCGCGGCTCTTCCTGATCCCCGGAGGGACGCCCCCCTTCGCCAGCGCCTGGGCTCCGGAGGACGCCCCCGAGGAGCTTGCCGAGCGGATCGCCGCCTTCGTTCACGGCGCGATGGAGGCCCTGGCCGTCGAGCAGAGCGGAGTGGCCGGCCGATTGTCGCTCGATCACGCGGGCCTGCTGTGCAGCTTGATCGCGAAGGGTCTGGAGGGGGACGACCGACAGCAGGCCCTCGCCAGGCATATCCGGGACGAGGCCCTGGCCCCCTGGGCCCCCGCCCTGGGGGCCGCCTTGCAGGTCAAGGCCAGGAGTGGCGTCTACAGGGCCACCGGAGCGCTCCTCGAGACCCTGCACGCCGACAGCTAGGGCCCTCTTCGCCCCACCCTTCCCCGGCCGCCGCCGCGCCCTCCCACTCTTGGACGGCGCGGCGGCCGTCATTGGGGATGGCTCAGTCTGAGAAGAAATGGGGCCGGAATCGGCGCGTCTAACCCGATTGCTTCCCTGGCCTTAGGTGCCCGGCTGCAGTCGCGACACACAAATGTCCTTCCCAAGTCCGACGCGCTAAGTGTATACCCCTAGCTGTATCCCTACCCCCGGATGCATACACACCCGACACCTCCCGCTGCCACTGCCTTGTTATGGAACAGCCCCTCCTGCCCTCCATCGCGATCCTGCCCGTCGCCCTCCTGGCCTTCGCTGCCCCAGGATCCAGCCAGACACACTTCGGTGACACCACCCTGGTGGAGGGCGAGGCGGCGAGCGCCCGCGACGTGTTCGCCGC
>CAZEFP010000331.1:0-4618 GCA_964511565.1 uncultured Planctomycetaceae bacterium | reverse complement strand
GCTCCAGAACGGGCGCGTGGGGACCCACGTCATCCACGCCTTCCCCGAGGACTGGCTGAAGGTGGTGGCCCGGGATCCCCTCCCCGTGGACCGCTGGGTCCACGTGGCCGTGACCTACGACGGCAGCTCCAAGGCCGCCGGCGTGGCGATCTACCACGATGGTGTCCTCCAGCGCACCCGGACCGAGGCGGACAAGCTCAAGGGCACCACCCGCACCGAGGTCCCCTTCCGCGTGGGCACCCGCACCGGGGGCAGCCCCACCCGCGCCCAGCTCTCCGAACTCCGGGTCCACCGGGGCGTGCTCAACAGCGCGCAGATCCAGGGGCTCGCCCTCTCGCACCTCGCCACCACCGCCGCCCGCTCGGGGTACGACGCCCTCGACGGGGATGGCCAGGCGAGCCTGAATCGATGGTGGCTCGAGAACCGCGACCTCGAGTGGCAAGGGCTCGACGCCGTCGTGAAGAGGGACGAGGCCGCGCTCGCCGCCATCGAGGACGCCAGCCCCACGGCCCACGTGTTCGGCGAGCGCGACGGCGCGGCCATGGCCTACGTGCTCAACCGCGGTGAGTACGACCAGCGCGGCGAGCAGGTGAGCGCGGGGACCCCGGCCTTCCTCCCGCCCCTGCCGGAGGGGGCCAAGCGCGATCGCCTCGCCCTCGCGCGCTGGCTCTTCCAGCCGGGCCACCCGCTCACCGCCCGGGTCGCGGTGAACCGCTACTGGCAGGAGGTCTTCGGCCAGGGCATCGTGCCCACCAGCGGGGACTTCGGGCTCGCGGGCGAGCACCCGACCCACCCCGAGCTCCTGGACTGGCTCGCCCTGCACTTCGAGGCGGAGGGCTGGAGTGTGAAGCGGCTCTTCCGGACCCTGGTGACCTCCGCCACCTACCGCCAGAGCGCGCGCATGACGCCCGAGCGGCTGGAGCGTGACCCCGACAACGCGCTCCTCTCCCGGGGCCCGCGCTTCCGCATGGACGCCGAGATGGTGCGCGACACCGCCCTGGCCGCGAGCGGGCTCCTGGTCCCCACCATCGGCGGTCCGAGCGTGAAGCCCTACCAGCCCCCCGGGGTCTGGGAGGCCGTCGCCATGCGCGAGAGCAACACCCACAACTACGTCCAGGACCGGGGCGACGGATTGCGGCGCCGGAGCATGTACACCTTCTGGAAGCGGTCGGCGCCGCCGGCCTCCATGGAGATCTTCGACGCCCCCAGCCGCGAGACCTGCGCCGTCCGGCGCGAGCGCACCAACACGCCCCTCCAGGCCCTCGTGACCCTCAACGACCCCCAGTTCGTGGAGGCCGCCCGCGCCCTCGCGGAGCGGGCCCTCGCGCTGGAGGTGGTGGCGGACGGCGCTCGGATGGATCACATCATGGCCCGCCTCACCGCGCGCCCCCTCGCCGACGACGAGCGCGAGGTGTGCGCCGGGGTGCTCGCGGACCTGCGGGCGCACTACGCCGGCGACCCGGACGCGGCCGCCAGCCTGCTCACCGTGGGAGAGGGCGCCCCCGCCGGGGAGCCCGCCGAGCTCGCCGCCTGGACGATGCTCGCCAACATGCTCATGAACCTGGACGAGGTGGTGAACAAATGAACCTGCCCGGTACCGACCCCCTCGCGCCCCTGCGCGAGACCCTGACCCGCAGGCACTTCCTGCGCTCCGGCAGCCACCTGCTCGCCGGGGCTGCCCTGGCCCGGCTCGGGGGCGCGTCACCGATCCCCCGGGCGCCCAAGGCCAAGCGGGTCATTTATCTCCACATGGTGGGCGGCCCGCCCCAGATGGACCTGTTCGACCCCAAGCCCCAGATGGCGGAGTGGTACGACAAGGACCTGCCCGAGTCGGTGCGGGACGGCCAGCGCCTGACCACCATGACCTCGGGCCAGGCCCGCTTCCCCATCGCCCCGAGCCGCTACCGCTTCGACCGCCACGGGGAGTGCGGCATGGAGATGACCGAGCTGCTCCCGAACCTCGGCAGGTCCGCGGACCGCATGTGCCTGGTGCGCAGCGTCCACACCGACGCCATCAACCACGAGCCGGCGATCACCTTCCTGCAGACCGGCAACCAGGTCACCGGCCGGCCGTGCCTCGGCGCCTGGGCGTCCTACGGGCTCGGCTCCATGAACGAGGACCTGCCCACCTTCGTGGTCATGGTCGCGCGCCCCACCAACCAGGAGCAGATGCAGGCCATCTCGGCGCGCCTGTGGTCCTCGGGCGCCCTGCCCGGCGCCCACGCGGGCGTGTCCTTCCGCACCAGCGGCGACCCGATCCTGTTCCTCGAGAACCCGAGGGGCGTGAGCGACGCCGTGCGGCGGCGCACCCTGGACGGGATCGGCGAGCTCAACCAGCGCCTCCTGGACGACATCGGCGACCCCCAGACGCGCACGCGCATGGAGCAGTACGAGCTCGCCTACCGCATGCAGTCGAGCGTCCCCGACCTCGCCGACCTGAGCGTGGAGCCCGACCGCACCTGGGAGATGTACGGCGACGCGGCGCGCAAGCCCGGCACCTTCGCCAACACGGCCCTCATGGCCCGGCGCATGGTCGAGCGCGGCGTGCGCTTCGTGCAGATCTACCACAACAACTGGGACACCCACGCCAACGTGGCCGGCCGCCTGCCCGACCAGTGCAGGGACGTGGACCAGCCCTGCCACGCCCTCCTCACCGACCTCGAGCAGCGCGGCCTGCTCGACGAGACCCTGGTGATCTGGGGCGGTGAGTTCGGCCGGACCATCTACTCCCAGGGCGGCCTCTCCAAGGAGAACTACGGCCGCGACCACCACCCCCGCTGCTTCACCATGTGGATGGCCGGCGGCGGCTTCCGGCCCGGGCACATCCACGGGGAGACCGACGACTTCTCCTACAACGTGGTCAAGGACCCTGTGAACGTGCACGACCTGCACGCCACCCTCCTGCACCAGCTCGGCCTCGACCCCGAGCGCCTCAGCGTCCGCCACCAGGGCCTCGACCTGCGCCTCACCGGCGTCGAGCCCGCCCGCGTCCTGCACGAGCTCCTGGCCTGAGCCCGCGCCCAGGCCAAGTCGGCGGCCCGGTTCGAGGGGCGTGTGCTTCAGGGGGATCGTCCGCGATGGGCCCGAAGTGAGTCCGAGGTACGTCCGATGTTGAGAAAGCACCGCGGTCCCGGTCGCGCACCGGGGCACCGGCCTCCTGACCCCACAGAGCGCGCCCGCTGCCGTTGGAGGACGCCTGAAGGTCCCTCTTCACCTCAGGGCGCTGGGGTCTCCGCGCCTCTCGCTCCGGCGCAGCCCGTCGCCCGGCCCCCCTCGGGGAGATAGATTTCGGACATCCGCCCGCCCCGGTCTCACGGGGGTCCAGGGCCGTCCCGAATCGGTATCCACCATGCGCCCGACCGCCTGCCTCGCCGCCGTCCTTGTCGTCCTCTGCGCCAGCGCCGAAGCCCGGCAGGCCAGCGAGCACCGCCTGCCCTGGAAGGCGCACTCGCGCGGCGATCTGCCGGACACGACGCTCTACTCCCAGGACGCGGACGCCATCCTCGCCCTGCAGCGCCTGGACGCCTTCGCGCCGCAGCTCCAGCTCCCCGATGGCCAGGTGGTGACCCTGCAGCTCGAGCGCATCCCCTTCCGACCCGAGCACTTCGGCGTCCACGTGAACGGTGAGTACCGCGGCGCCGCCGACGTCCGGGACATGTCGATCTGGGAGGGGTCCGTCGAGGGCATGAGCGGCCCGTCCAACGTCCAGCTGTCCTTCTCCCGGCACGGCAGCTACGGGTGGATCCAGACCACCGACGCGCTCTGGCACGTCTCCTCCTACGCCCCCGAGGGCGGCTCCTGGGACCTCGCCGACGTGCGCGTCTACTCCGAGGTGAACGAGGAGCGGCTGCGCGCCGCCGAGCGCCAGGCGAGGCGCCAGGCTCCCGAGAACTGGTGCCTCGCCGACGCCGTCAGCGAGCGCATGCCTCCCTCGCCGGCGCCGCCGGCCAGCCGCGGCAGCGTGACGGACTCCACGGGTGCGTGCTCGACCCTGTACGAGTGCGCGGTCGACATCGAGACCGACTGGCAGCTCTACGACGACGTCTTCTCCCAGGACCTCACCGCGACGCAGATCTACATGTTCTGCCTGCTCGCCGCCATCAGCAACCGCTTCGAGGACGAGATCTGCACGGTCCTGACCTTCCCCTACATCAACTTCTGGACCGTCTCCGCGGACGGCTGGTCGACCCCGGACACCCTCGGCTCGACCGGCGACATGCTCGACGAGTTCCAGTACGAGTGGGGCAACACGGCGTGCACGTTCCTGGACCCCACGCCCCTCGGCAACCGGCCGGCGGGGGCGACGGGCCGCCTCGCGCACTTCATCAGCGGCGCCGACCTGGGAGGTGGCGTCGCCTATGTCGGGGTCCTCTACCCCCCCTACCTCTGCTATCAGTTCGGGGTGAGCGCCGATATCACCGGCGGGGTCACGGGCTTCCCCGGGCCGCCCACGGGGGCCGGCTCCATGAACTGGGACTTCGTCGTGATCGCCCACGAGCTGGGGCACATCTTCAACGCCTGCCACACCCACCAGACCTGCAACGGCGGGACGCCCATCGACTGCTGCTACACGGGGGCGTGCTGCGGTGGAAGCGGCTCGGGCTGCTCGTCCGCGTCC
>CAZEFP010000330.1:0-4620 GCA_964511565.1 uncultured Planctomycetaceae bacterium | reverse complement strand
CTCGCGCTGCAGGGGATTCACGCGCGGCTGGGCGCGACCCGCGCCGGTGACGAGGGTGCGTACCCCGGGCCCGCCGAGTTCGAGGCGGACCTGCGGCTCATCGCGGCCAGCCTCGATGAGCATCGGGGAGCCAAGGCGGGCATGGAGCTCGTGGAGCGGCTGCTGATGCGCGTCTCCACCTTCGGCTTCCACCTGGCGACCCTCGACTGCCGTCAGGACGCCGAGGTCCACCGCCGGGTCGTTGGGGAGCTGCTGTGCGTCGAGGGGTTCGAGGCGCTCTCCCGGGAGGAGCGAACCGCCCGGCTGGCCGCGGCGATCGCCGACGAGCAGTCGGACAGCGAGCAGTACGTGGCCAGGACGCCAATCTCGGAGGAGGCGGCCGCGACGCTCGCAGTGTTCGAGACCCTCGCCGAGGCACGCGACCGACACGGTCCGGAGTCGGTCGGGACCTTCGTGGTCAGCATGGCCGAGGGCCCTGACGACGCGCTCGCGGTCCTCTGGCTCGCGCGCCTCGCGGACCTCGTCGACGACGACGGCGCGGTGCCCCTGGACGTGGCGCCGCTGTTCGAGACCGTGGATGACCTCGAGCGTGGCCCGGCGGTCCTCGAGGTGCTCGCGGCCGAGTCGGTCTACGCCGAGCACCTGAGGAGCCGCGGTGACCGCCAGATGGTGATGCTCGGGTACTCCGACAGCAACAAGGACGGGGGCATCACGGCCTCGCGCTGGGCCCTCCAGAAGGGACAGACCGCCATGGTCGAGTCCGCGCGGGCCGCCGGACTCGAGCTCACGTTCTTCCACGGTCGAGGCGGGTCCGCCAGCCGCGGCGGGTCGAAGCCGCGCGCGGCCTTCATGGCGGCGCCGCCGGGGGCCATCGCGGGGCGCGGTCGGACGACGGAGCAGGGCGAGGTCATCCACGACAAGTTCGGCCTGCGCGGGACGGCGCTGCGGACGCTGGAGCTGGTGCTGGGTGCGGTCCTTGAGCGCACCGCAACGGGCGACGCGCCTCCCGTGCCCGACGAGGGCTGGGTCGAGGCGATCGAGGACGCGGCGGTCTCGAGCCGCGCGCGGTACCGGAAGCTGGTCCACGACGACCCGGCATTCCCCGAGCTGTTCCGTGGCATGACCCCCATCGACGTGATCGAGCGCCTCCGCATCGGCTCGCGTCCTGGCAAGCGGCGGCAGATGCGCGGCGTCCAGGACCTGCGCGCGATCCCGTGGGTCTTCGCCTGGACCCAGGCGCGGGTCATCCTGCCAGGATGGTTCGGCGTGGGCTCCGGGCTCGAGCACGCCGTCGCCTCCCACGGCGTGGAGACGCTCCGGGAGATGGCGAGGGGCTGGCCCTTCTTCGACACGTTCCTCGCGGACATCGAGATGGTCCTGGCCAAGGCGGACCTCGGCATCGCCTCCCGCTACGCGGAGCTGGCAGGCGACACCGGCCGCCGACTCTTCCCCGAGATCGAGGAGGAGTTCGACCGGACCCGCGCCGTGATCCTCGACCTCCGCGAATCCTCGACCTTGCTCGAGCGGGATCCGATCCTCAAGCGCTCCATCGAGCTCAGGAATCCCTACGTCGACCCCATGAGCTTCCTCCAGGTCGATCGGCTCCGTCGCTGGAGAGAGGGGGACCGGCAGGACCGCGCTCTCGAAATGATCTTGATGGAGACGGTCCGCGGCATCGCTCGTGGACTTCGAAATACGGGTTGAGCGGCCCTGGGACTGCTCCCTGGTTCGCAACTGGGAAACTTACGCGGTGTCAGGTTTCGAATTCGCGTCCGTGAGGAGACACTCGAAACTTACGATCGGGGGGAGCGGAGCGGCCCTGTCGTCCGGTGGCCCCAGACTCCCGCCTGCCAAGCGAGCCCGACATCTCGATTGGGCTCAACCCTAGGAGTGCTGCATGAAGACCCAAAGAATCCTTCTCGCTGACGACCACCAGATGTTCCTCGAGGGCCTCGAGCGGCTGCTGGAGAAGGACTTCGACATCGTCGGGTCGGCCCAGTCCGGGCCGCAGCTGGTGGAGATGGCGGACCAGTGCAGCCCCGACCTGATCATCACCGACTGGGCCATGCCCGACCTCTGCGGGCTCGAGGCCGTCAAGGCCATCCGGGACAAGGGCCTTTCCCCCAAGTGCATCATCCTCACCATGCATGAGGACCCGGCCTACGCCTCGCAGGCCATCGAGAGCGGCGTGGACGGATACGTCCTCAAGCGCGCGGCCACCTCCGAGCTGGTCTCGGCCATCGAGGAGGCCCTCGCCGGCGGCTGCTGGGTCTCCCCCGCGCTCGCCGCGAAGATCATCCGCAACAAGAACAACAGCGAGGATGGCTCCGGAGCCGACGCCTCGCCGGAAGCCTCCCTCACGGAGCGTCAGCAGCGCATCCTTCGCTCCCTCGTCGAGGGCAAGATCGCCAAGGAGATCGCGAGTGACCTGGGCATCTCGCGGAAGACCGTCGAGTACCACAAGTACAAGATGATGAGCCAGCTGAAGCTCGGGTCCACGGCGGAGCTGATCAAGTTCGCGGTGCAGAACGGACTGGACGGCTAGGGACCTGAGGGCGGGTGAATCGACCGGGCGCCCATGCTCGAGTTCCAAGAACATCCGCTGCTCTGGCCCGCCGCGTTCGTCGCCCGGTTCGAGGCGCCGCTCGGGAGCGTCGGGGCCAACCCGCGCGTCCAGGCCGCGCTGTGCATGGGCGCCGTCGACCGGGGCGCGGATCTCGGGATCGACTCCCTCGAAGCCGAGGCTCGCGAGATGCTCCAGCGCGACACGCGCGCCCTCCTGCGTCACGGGGGCTACAAGCCGTCCGGGCGCGGCAAGCCCTCGTCGGAGTACCTCGTCCGCGCGAACCGCGGCGGCGACCTCCCGAACATCAACGTCGCCGTGGACGCGTGCAACGCCGTCAGTCTGCACTCCGGCCTGCCGATCAGCGTGGTGGACCTGGACCTCCTGAAGCCCCCCCTCACGGTCAGCACGGTGGAGCGCGGTAGCTACGTCTTCAACGCGAGTGGCCAGGAGATCCAGCTCGACGGGCTGCTGTGCCTGATGGATGCTGAGGGGCCGCGCGCCAACGCGGTCAAGGACTGCCACGCCACGAAGACCCACGCGGGCACCGAGGCCGTGCTCAACATCATCTGGGGGCCCCGTGAGCACGCGGACCACTGCGAACGGGTCCTCGCCGCCCACATGGCGCTCCTGGCCGAGGCGGGCGCAACCGCGGAGAGAATCCCCGGAGCCTGGGCGTCCTCCTGACCCGCGCTGGCTGAGCCGCTGGTCGGCTCACCACGTCCCCCACCAGGGGCTCGCCCAGCCGCCTCCGCGAAGCGGAGAGCCCTGCGTCTTCCGCGGAGCGGAGAGATGGTCGGGCCGAGAGGATTCGAACCTCCGACCTCTGCAACCCCATTGCAGCGCGCTACCAAACTGCGCCACGGCCCGACCTGTTGGGGGCAGAAGGTTAGGGCCGGAGGGGGTGCGCGTCAATCCAGGGAAGGGGGTTGCCGGGACGATTGGAGCGGAAGCCGCCTTCCGGGGGCACCAGGCTCCCTCCATGGGCTACAACGGTCCACATGCCCCGCACCATGCGCTCCCAGGCGGTTCCCAAGAATCGGGTCCGGTCACGGCATCGAAGCTGGATGCGCTCCATGACCCTGGCCACCCTGGGCTGGGCCGTGGTCTGGTGCTCGCTGGCGGCCGCCAAGTGGGGCTGGTCCGCCCCGGCCAGCGTCGTCTACGTCATCTCCGGGACCCCGGCCTCGTTGGGCGTCATCTTCGCCCTCGCCACCATGCGGGCGCGCAAGACGTGGGTCATGATGACCGCCGTCGCCCTCTTCGCCAACGCGTCGCTGCTGGCGCTCCCCCTGCTCTTCGACGAGGAGATCCGGGCGGCCCTCTTGCGTTGACCGCCCCGCCGCGGGGGTCCGGTCAACTGGCGGAGAGCGGCTCCGCCCCCATCAGCATCATGACCCCGGTGATGGTGGCTGCAACGGTCAGGCCCAGGGCCACGTAGGCCCCGAGGTGGTGCACGCGCCGGGGGACCTTGCCTCGGGCCGCCAGGGGCCCCGTGATCAGCGGCCACAGGTAGGCCGCCGTGGTGATCCTCGCCAGGCCGAGGTGAATCGGGGTGATGGTGCCCGCCGCCTCGAGGTCGTAGACCTCACCGACGCTGAGGGCGAAGTAGATCGCGACGCCGAGCGAGGCGACGGAGCCGAGCACCATCAGCACGTGGGCTCGGATTCGCCTGAATCGACCCGTCAGCGCCGCTCCGACGAGGAAGCCGACCGTCACCAGCAGCGCGGCGATGAATCCAGCGACCGGCCCCATCAGCCTCGACCGATCCCCTCGAAGAGCCCAGCCATCTCGTCCGTCGGCTCGCGACTCATGAGGTCGAGGACCGCTTCACGGGGGTCCTTGGACTCGAAGAGGACCGCGTGCACCTGCTCGGCGATGGGCATCGACACGTCGTCCTCATGGGCCTCGGGACCGAACAGCGCCTTGGTGGTCCACACCCCCTCGGCGACCATGTTCATCTCCCCGAGCACCTGCTCGAGGGTCTTGCCGCTCCCCACGGCCTCCCCGACCGATCGGTTCCGGGAGTGCTTGGAGGTGCAGGTGGTCACCAGGTC
>CAZEFP010000329.1:0-4632 GCA_964511565.1 uncultured Planctomycetaceae bacterium | reverse complement strand
ATGGCTTCAGGGTCGCCAGGCCATCTCCGGCGAACGCGATGCTGAGAGCCGGATACCGTGCGCCGATGAGGCCTCAGCTCGTGGGGAGGGAAGGCTCAGTCAGCGCTCGGCTGCAGCCAGGGCAGGCGTTCGAACTCCGCGAAGGCAGCCTCCAGTCGCCACTGCTGGGCCGCACGTTCGCTGGAGTCGAGGAAGGCGCGGCATGCCGGAGTGCAGGCGCCGGCGCCGGGTTCATCTCCGGCGCAGGCCTCGACCATGGTGAACGGGTCCGTCGCCTCCCACAGGCTCTCGCCCGGGATGAAGCTGTACTCCAGGCTGTTGCGTGAGAGCTCCTTCAGGTCCTCGTAGCCGAGCCCGTGGTCCCGGACCGCGCGCAGGTACTCGTTGCTCAGGTCGATCCGGGAGACCCCGGCGTCGTCCGACGCGAGCACGGTGGGCACCCCGGCCTCGCGGTAGTGGAGGAAGGGGTGGTTCCGACCCTCGACGCCCAGGATGACGTCGTTGCTGGTGAGGCAGATCTCGACGGCGACCCGGTCGTCACGCATCCGCTCCAGGATCTCGAACGAGCGATCCTCGTAGAACACGTCGACGCCGTGCCCGATGCGTCGGGCGCCGGCGATCTCCACGGCCTGCCGGATGTGGAAGCGCAGATCGCTCGGCGGGACCAGGCCGAGGGTCAGCTCACCGGCGTGGAGGGCGACCCTCACGCCGGGGTGCTGCCTCCTCAGGAACTGGATCATCCGCATGTGCAGCGTGTAGTCACGGAGCGCGACGCGGTTGTCCTCCGGAGCGACCAGGTTGATGCCGACCATCCGCGGGTCCTTCTCCGCCAGCGCGAAGGCGAAGGCCAGCTGAGCGAACACCTGATCGGGCTCCAGGACGCGGTTGGACTGCTGCAGGTACCGGATGTGGACGTCACGCCCCCGGTCTCCCTGCTCGAGCGTGGAGCGGGCGGACCGGCTCATGGTCTCGAGGTTGGCGCGCCCCTCCTCGGCCCATTCCGCCAGCCCTCCTTCGTCCAGGAGTGCGAGCGCCTTGGCGAGGTCGGGCTGGGCACCGGACCCAGCGCGTGCTGCCGAGCCGAGGGCCTCCTTCAGGCCGGGAATGCCCGCCTTGAGCGCCGCGTCCATGCCCTCCGAGTGAACGGTCACCATCAGCTCGAGGTACTGGATGTGCTCGTCAGCCGCGCGGCTGGCGAGCCGGGCGACCATGTCGGCGCCGTGGTTCCAGGAGACCGATCCGAACTCACCGAAGGTCTGGAAGAACTGGTCGTGGCCGGATTGGCCGGCGAACGCGACGTTCCGGGTGGACAGGTGATCGATGAGCTGTAGGCGGTGGAGTCCTCCAGGACGTCGCGCAAGCGGATCATCCCGGGCGCGTGGGAGCTCGGCGGGATCAGCGCGTTCGAGGCGGGGTCCAGGGAGTAGTTGGCCGCCGCGCCCCACTTCACGTACGCCTCGGCGTACACGGCGCCGCTGAGGTGATTGTGCAGGTCCCCGCCCTTGGGCATCCGCTGGACGAAGGCTCGGACCATGGGCGGTTGATCCCGGTAGCGGTCGAGCCACTCAGTGACGTGCCGTGTGTCCCGGTCCAACGGGGAGGGAGCGGGCTCGGTCATCGCTCGGCAGCCGAGGACGGCGGCAACGATGACGCACAGGAGAGCGGGCAGGTCTTGTCTCATCGGGCGTGCTGGAGGTCGCGCCGCCGACCCAACCCGTGGGGATCGGTTCGTATCGCGTCCGCTTGGGGGAGGGATCGCTGGTCCATCCTACCGGCGGGCAGGGGGCTCGGTCAGCGGGGGCGCTTGCCCGTCATCACCAGGTTCTCCTGGGGGAGGGAGAGGATGAAGGCGGTGGTGGCGGTGGCCAGGAGCCTGGAGTCGTTGCCGTAGCCGTTGCTGTCCCGGTTGGGCTGGTAGTGGAAGGTGCCGTCGGGGCACTCGGAGAGCAGGAACCACCAGCGGTTCGACGCCATCAGGCTCTTGAAGGCCTTCTGGTCCCCGAAGGTCCCCAGCGCCCCGTAGCCCATGCCCATCAGCGGCGAGGCGTGGGTGTCGGGGAAGCTGTCGGGCTGCTCCGCCATGATGGCGATGTGCTTCTTGGCGAGCTTCTTGTGCTCGCGGAAGGGGCTCATGAGGTGCGCGATGCTCGACGCGCCGGTGCGGCCCATGTCGGCCCAGTTCTGGTCGCCGGCGACGGAGTCGCCGTACCAGACGTAGCCGTTGCTCCCGGTGCCGCGGTTGAGGAAGTCGTAGGCGGCGCGGTGTCGGGCCTCGTCCACCTCGATGCCGCACTTCTCCATCATGGAGAAGGCGAGGGCCCCCTGCGCCGTGATCATGGCGATGGGCCCGTAGCCCTCGAATCCGGGGTTGTGCCCCCAGCCCCCGTGCTGCTGGCTCGCGTTCTTGGGGTAGGCGTCGGGGTGGGACTCGCGGACCCGCTCGTTGACCTGGGAGAGGTCGAGGTACTGGGTCGTGCAGAGGAAGTCGTACACCTCCTGCAGCTCCTCGATCACCCAGCGGTCCCCGGTCTCCAGGTACCACTCGCTCATGACGATGGCGGCGGCCATGTACTTCCAGTTGACGAGGCCCGAGGTGTCCTCGCGGGAGGTGTTCTGGGCGTGGTACCGGACGTTGCGCTCGACCGCCTTGCGGTACTTGCGTTCGCCGCTGGAGAGCAGCGCGAGGGGCGCGAAGGTGTCGTGGACCTGGTTGCCGAAGGACCCGTTCTGCCGCTGGTTCTCGACCAGGTACTCGTACAGCCCCTCGAGCACCTCCTCCGTGCGGTCGCAGTCGAAGGGGAAGGACTTCGCGTAGGGGGCGACCTTCTTCGAGAGCTTCAGCTCCACGGGCTTGCGCTTGCCGTCCCGCTGGACCTTCAGCTTCAGCACGTGCTGCTTGGACTTGAGCGCGCGGTCCAGGGCGTCGGCGAAGTCCTCGATGGGGCCCTGGGGCCCGAAGACCTTCATGCCGTAGCCGTTGCGGTGGGGCGTCTCGAAGTCGAGGCCGCGAGCGCCGACGATGTGGTCCCCGACGCGGATCTTCCCGTCCGCGGGGCTGTCCTCGAACACGTGCCCCACCACCAGATGGGTCGGCTCCTCCTCCACGAGCCTGACCCGGATGCCCGTGATCCCGAGGTTGTAGAGCCACCCTTGCACCTCGGCGTCCGGACCCTTGCGGGCCTGGTTCTTCCAGGGACGGCCGTCCGGGAAGTAGTGCACCTGGGCCGCCGCGAGAGAGGGGGAGACGGCGGCGAGGGCGGCGACGAGGAGGAACTTGTTGATCATGGGGAGGGGGCCGGCAGGGCCCGTGATCGGATCCTAGCCGAGGGGCGCGGGCGGTCACCCAAGGATGCCCCTGATCCTCCCCTGCGCGTCCAGCGAAGAGACGGCATCATGGTGGGCATGAAGCTCACCATTCTGCTCGCCTCGGCGACCCTCGGTCTCGTCTCCGCCGCCAACCTCCCGGTGGTGCACGCCCCTGCCCCTGCCCCCGCCACCCAGGACGACCAGAGCGCCGAGGTCCGGCGCTACGTCATGAAGGGCGGCAAGTCCGTGCGCGGATCGGTCCTCGCCCTCGACGGCGACCGCGTCCGCCTCAAGGTCATGGTGGCGGGCGGGTCCGGCGAGGCCTGGTACGACCTGTCGGCCTTCGAGGACAAGTCGCAGGTGGACCTGCGTCGCGCGGGGCTCGCGAGCGACGACTACAAGGGCATGCTCGACCTGTCGGCCTTCGCGCTCGACAAGGGCCTCGTGGACGCTGCCCGCAAGGAGCTCCGCTTCATGGCCCACTCGGCCCAGGTCGCGGGGACGCCCCTCTCCCCCGAGCTTCAGGCGGGCGCCCTCGACCTGACCAACAAGATCATCCTGGCCCTCTGCGAGGCCGGCAAGGTGGGCGACGCGCGCACCGGGGTCCGGAGCCTGCTGACCAAGCGCGGCAGCGACATGACCGAGGCCCAGCGCCAGCAGCTCATGGACACCCTCGACAAGGGGATCGCCGCGCGCAAGGCGGCCACCGCTGCGAAGAAGGAGGCGCGCAAGGACGCCAAGCTGGCGGCCGAGACCGAGCGCAAGCTGGCGCCGCTCCGCAAGGCCGTGAAGGACGGCGAGGCCTATCGCCGCAAGGGGCTCCTCGAGTCCAAGAACCAGGCCAAGTCGCGCCGGGACCTGAAGAAGGCCGTCGCCGAGTTCGACAGGGCGCGCAAGGGTGTCGCCAAGATGGCCGACGCGGGCCGCAAGGATGAGGCGCTGGGCAAGGAGCTCATCGGCCTGAGCCAGGAGGCCACCACCGGCTGGCACGACTGCCTGCTCTCCCTGGCGAGCCAGAGCCTTTCCACCGGGCAGTTCAACGACGCCAACGCCTCGGTGAACACCGTCCTCGCGGACTTCCCCAAGGACAAGGAGGCGCTCGCCATGCGGGCGCGCATCGAGTCGGCCTCCAACGACTGGGGCTGGTGGCGCTGATCCTCCCTGGCGCGGCCAAGGGATGGGTGCGGCCGGTGCTGGCCGCCCTGTTCCTGGCCTGCGTCGCGGTCCCGGTTGCGGCCTCACTGTCGGCGCCGGAGATCCCCCTCCGGACCCCGGAGATGCTGCGCTCGGGGGCCACCCATGTGGTCACCGGGACGGTCCAGCGGG
>CAZEFP010000328.1:0-4650 GCA_964511565.1 uncultured Planctomycetaceae bacterium | reverse complement strand
ATTCCGGAAGCGAGATGCTGTAGATGTCCGTCCAGCTCTCGCCGGGGGCGAGGACCGTCGTGACGCTCGGGGGGCAGTTGCTGCCGGGGATCTTGTTCGCGGGGGGCGCCGTCAAGTCCACGGACGCGCGGCAGGTCCCAGGCGCGATGTCGGTGAAGAGGTAGAGACCGTTGGCGTCGGTGAGCTGGGTGCGGATGACGTCGTCGACGGTACCCAGGACGAGGTCGGGTCCAGCGCAGGTCAGCGTGACCTCGACGCCGCCGATGCCGGGCTCGCCCGGATCCTGGACGCCGTCGTCGTCCTCATCGCACCAGACGAAGTCGCCCAGGCTGGCGCGGTTCGGGATGTAGCAGAAGTCCGCGTCGAGGAACTCATCCCCCGGTCCGAGGGTCAACGTGTAGGCCGTCGGGCAATTCGACCCCTGGGTCTTGTCGGCCGGGACGCTGAGGGGGTCGACCGTGACCGCGCAGAGGTCGGGCGCCAGGTCCTCGAAGATGTAGAAGCCCGAGGGATCGGTGGTGGTGTTGAGGAACAGGTCGTCCCCCGTCCCCAGGAGCCCGTCCGCGCCAGCGCACTGGAGTCGGATCCCGACGTTGGGGATGCCGGGCTCGAGGGGGTCCTGGATGCCGTCGTCGTTGGTGTCGCACCAGACGAAGTCGCCGAGCCGTGCCGACGCCTCGACGAAGCAGAAGTCGGCCTTGCGGTAGATTCCGAACGGGATCAGGTCCACCTCGTGGACGAGTGGGCAGAGCCCGGGGACCTTGGTGGCAGGCACCGTGGTCGTGTCCACCGTCACACGGCAGAGGCCGGGCAGGAGGCCCGTGAATTGATAGCGGCCGTTGGCGTTGGTGACCGTGTCCGCGAAAGTGTCATCGGCGGTGTCCAGGACGCCGTCGAGGCCCGCGCACCGCAGGTCGATACGGACGCCAGGGATTCCGGGCTCACCGATCTGGCGGATTCCGTCGTTGTTCTCGTCGCACCACACCGTGTCCCCGATGCGGCCGATGTTGAGAGGGTTGAAGCGGATGTCATCGATCGCGCCCGAGCCGTCGAGCCAGATCACGGCCCGGCGGACGCGCTGGACGCCTGTGAAGTCGATCGTGGTGACACCGTTGTCACCGGGCGTCGGAACCATGTACGTCCCTACCGATGCGCCGGCGGGATCGAAGAGCGTGATGGTGGCGTTCGTCTGCTTCGGCTCGAAGTCGATGACGGTGATGGACTCCAGGTCGACCTCGTGGATCGCGGCGAAGTCCAGCTCGATGGAGGTCCCCGCGTTCTCGGCGTCGTCGGGATCGTCGACGAGCTGATCGCCGTCGGCGTCCACGAGGTCCGCGGCCACGATGAGGAGATTCCCCTGGGGCCACTGATTCACAAAGGGGCTGCCTAGGCCGCCCCCGGCGCCGATGCCGGGCCCCCCGAAGTCCTCGTTGGGCGTGCCGAGGTCGAAGTCGCCTCCGGTCGGGTTCGATGAGTCGAAGAGGATGGCGGCGTTCGCCCCGGGGAGGAGGGGGTTGGCCCCGGACACGAGGACGGGACCGAACCCGCCCGTGCTGGTGACCGAGGACACCTGGGCGCCGGCGGGCGCCTGCTCGAAGTCGATGCGCTGGGTCCAGCTGAACGCGCCTCGACCCCCGATACCTCCTCCGAGGAAGCTCTGCTGGGCTGCGTCAGCGTGCGGAGCGAGGGGGAACAGGCCGAGGAGGAGGAGGGGACTGGCTACGGCAGGCAGTTTCATGGCGAGCTGGGTGGGAAGGAGGCGTGGGGTCGGCGGTCGGACACCTACGTGCCCGACCGCGCCAAGGGGGAAAACCCTAGCCTTCCTTTGTTGCGAGGTGGCATAGCTCGGGGCAAGGGGGTCCTTTTTGTCGGTGAAAGTCCTCAAGCAATCCAGCGGGGGGCTCGATCCCTCTCATCCCGGGACCCATCGGGCCCACTCGGATCAGCAGACAGGAGACCCATCCATGAAAGGCATCGTGTTCACAGAGTTCTTCGAGATGGTGGAGCAGACCGGCGGCCTCGACGAGGTCGACGCGTTGGTCGCGGGGTGCGACCTCTCCACCGGTGGCGCGTACACCACCGTCGGCACCTACGACTTTCGCGAGCTCGTGGCCCTGGTGCAGAAGCTTGGCGAGCGATCGGGTATCCCGGTGCCTGTCCTCATCCGTGCCTTCGGAGAGCACCTCTTCGGGAGGTTCCATGAGAAGTTCCCGGAGTTCTTCGAGGGGGTCAACGATGCCCCGACCTTCCTTGCGGGGATCGAGGACACGATCCACACGGCCGTCCGCAAGCTCTACCCCGACGCCGAGCTGCCCTCCTTCGACGTCAAGATGCTCGAGTGTGGTGGTGTCGACCTGACCTACACGTCGCCTCGACCGTTCGCCGACTTCGCCGAGGGGCTCATCGATGGTTGCCTCCAGCACTTCGGCGAGACCCGGACGATCGAGCGTCAGGACGTCGAGGGCTCCGACGGCAAGGCCTGCCGCTTCATCATCCGCTGAACCGGATGGAGTCGAGCGACGAGGTCTGGTCCGCGCGTCTCGGAAGGGAGAGGCGTGCACGACAGGAGGCGGAGAGTCTCCTGGAGTCGAAGGCTTCGGAGCTCTGGCTGGCGAACCAGTCGCTCGCCAGCGCCAGGGACGAGCTCGAGGAGAAGGTCCTGCAGAGGACGGAGGCCCTCAAGGAGGCCGTGGCACGTGCCGAGGAGGCCTCGCGGTCGAAGTCGGAGTTCCTGGCCAACATGAGCCACGAGCTCCGAACGCCCATGAACGGGGTCCTCGGGATGGCGACAGTCCTGAAGGAGACGTTGTTGGACTCCGAGCAGCAGGATTGTGTCGGGGTGATCGAGGACTCCGCGCGTCTCCTGATGCAGATCATCAACGACATCCTCGACCTCTCGAAGATCGAGTCGGGGCAGATGGACATCGTCGAGGCGCCGACGGACCTCGTTGACCTGATCCGTCGCGTGGTCGACCTCCTCACGCCCCGCGCCGAGGAGCGCGGCGTGAAGCTCTACTTCCGCACTGATCCGGAGGCGGCAGGTCACTTCCTCGCCGACGGCCTTCGAATCCGGCAGGTGGCGATGAACCTGGTCGGCAACGCCTTGAAGTTCACGGAAGAGGGCTCCGCCACCATCTCCCTGGGCGTCCGTGACGGCCGGATCCTGATCGAGGTGAAGGACACAGGCGTGGGCATTCCCGCCGATCGCCTGGAGCGAATCTTCGAGCGGTTCACTCAGGCGGACCAGTCCACGACCCGGCGCTTCGGAGGATCGGGGCTTGGTCTCACGATCTGCCGTCTGCTGGTCGAGCAGATGGGCGGGGCGGTCTATGCCGAGAGCAAAGAGGGTGAGGGATCGACCTTCGCCGTCGAGTTGCCCCTTCAGCGGGTCGAGGTCGAGCGGCGAGTGGAGCACACGGCAGCGGCCTCGACTTCGGCGGGAGCGCTCCACGCCCTGGCGGGCAGGGTGCTGCTGGCGGAGGACAACCCCACGAACGCCCGGATCGCGACGAAGATGCTCGAGCGGTTCGGCCTGGAGGTGACGGTGGTCGAGAACGGTCACGAGGCGGTGCGTCAGACCCTCGATAGCCCCTCGGACCTCATCCTGATGGACTGGCACATGCCGGAGTGCTCGGGCCTTCAGGCCACGGAGATGCTCAAGGCCGCAGGTCAGCCGCTGCCCCCGATCGTCGCGATGACGGCGAGCGCCATGCGCGGAGATCGGCAGGCTTGCCTGGACGCCGGGATGGACGACTTCATCGCCAAACCCGTGGGGATCCACGACCTCTACGAGGTCGTGAGCAGGTGGTTGCCTCGAAGCGTCTCCGAGCTCCGTCCAGCAGGCTGAGCCTGGATGGGGAGGCTCGCTGATCTGCGAGCAGTGATCGCGGTCCCTGCCTACCATGGGCCGCAGGTGGCCCCGGCTGCTCCCCCCCATGGACCCTTCCCCCAGAACCAACACCGAGGCGCTCCAAGGACCGGAGCGGATGGCTGAGCGATCGGGCGGGTACGGGGGTCGCTTCTTGCTGGTCCTCGTGGGCGTCCTGATCTTGCACCGGATCCCGCTCCTCCTTCAGCGTGGTTTCGACGTGGACGAGCTGCAGCACCTCCACGGCGCCTACAGCATCAGCCGGGGGCTGACGCCGCACATCGACTACTTCGAGCATCACTCGTCGTGGTTCGCCTGGCTCCTCTCCGGCCCCCTTGAGCTCATCGGCCCCTCTTGGTCTGCGCTGATGGTCGCGCGCGGGCTGATGGTGGCCTGCGCCGCCGCCGGGCTCATGCTCACCTACGCCCTCGCTCGAAGGTTCGGGGGCGGGCTGATCCCGGCTGTGGCCGTGGCGCTGCACGCGACGACGCTGCTCTTCGTCGACAAGTCCCTGATGTATGGCAAAAGCAGCAGTCGTCATTACACGATCCTGACCAAACCATTCATTTTTCTCCGCCCAGGACTGAGCACGAGGGTCTGGTTGAGGCTGCTGTTGCACCTGTTGAGGCTGCGCTTGAGGTTGAACCTGCGGCTTCTGCTGAACACGTTCAGCCTGCAACTTTGCCTGTTGTGCAGCTTTGTTTTTAGCCGACTCATAACGCTGCTTCTCAACCGCAATCTTGGAGATCAACTCCTGCGCTTCGAGCATTTTGTCAGCATCG
>CAZEFP010000327.1:0-4652 GCA_964511565.1 uncultured Planctomycetaceae bacterium | reverse complement strand
TCGGGAGAGCGAGCGTCCCGAGGTCGGCGTGCTCCAGCACGAGGGCGGCCCCCTCCGACCGTAGCGGCGTCCCCTGCAGTAGCGCGCCCGTCGCCCCGGAGCCGCCCGCGGGGCCTTGAGCGCCCAGGGTCACCTGCCAGTCCCCCTCAGAGATGGAGACGCCAGGCCGGGGGTCCCGGTCCACGCGCACCCAACCGGCGAGCCGCTGAACAGGCACGGTGATACCGGAGCTGGCGCCGCCCCCCAGGCGCGCCCGACCGTCCTCGATGCCCTCAAGGTTGGCGCGCATGAGGTCGCCGTTGCGGGCCAGGAAGAGCTGCTCCCCTGGACTCGCGGACTCCGAGCGCGGGACCGCCAGCGCCCAGGAGAGCCGCAGGGCGTCGCCGTCTCGCGTCGCCTTGGACGGTTTGAGCGACAGGTCCATCGCCTCTCCCGAGAGGGGGCCGCTTCGATAGAACGGATGCTGGGTGAGCTTCATCGCCAGGTTCATGCTCATCCCGGGAGCGAGGAGCACGGCCTTGATCCGCTGCTGCGGGAGTCGCACCTCGCTCTCCCCCAGGGGAGTCATGACCGTGACGGAGGCGCGATCCGCCCCGAGGACAAGGGCGGGGAAGCGTTGACCGTCCTCGAGCACGATCACGTTCGGGAAGGCTCGGTCGGCGGCGAAGCCCTCCGCCGAGCGCCTCGTCAGGCTGAAGGGGACTCCAGCGGGGATCGCGATGGGCTCCTTGAACCCGAAGACCTGCAGCCGCGGCTGCGGCCTGCCCACCACCGTCTCGAAGCCCGCCAGCTTCACGTTGACCGCCGCCCGGCCTTCGAGCTCGAGGCTCGCCGCGGGGCCATCGCTGCCGCCGGCCGACGATCGCTGTCGGAAGTGCCAGAGCTCGTCGAGGGGGAGGACAACCGGGGCCCCGGCCCAGCGGGGGGTGAAGCGCAATCCGCCAGGGACCAGGCTCAGGTCGCGCCCCTCGATCGACTCCCCGTCCCTGCAGGTGACCCGATACCAGCCGGAACCGGGGTCCGCGACCTCGAGGGCCTCCCGGCCGGCGCCCACGGCGAACCGGATGCCGAGAGACTCGCCGAAGTCGACCGTCCCGGCCTCCAGTTCGAAGGACCGGTCGTCCCGATTCCACCTGCGGATCTCGTCCACCATGACCAGGCGCTCCACCGCAGCACGGCCAGGCTCTGCCCTTGCGGCCATGCCCACCTCCGCCCGCAGGATCCGAACGGGCTCCCCGAGCCTCGTGATGAGCACCGAGTCCCTCTGGCCCGGCCGATCAAGCTCCGCGCCGATCACCGAGACGCGCCCGGAGGCCTCCTCCGCGCTGGCCAGCCGAACCCGCCCACCGTCGATCTCGAACTGCAGGACCACCGAGCTGTCCTCGCCGAGCTGCAGGCCCGTCTCCCTCAGGTCGAGGTTCGACCCGTCGAAGGTGTACAGCACCAACGCGCCGTCCCAGGGCTCGACGACCACCCCGCCGATGGGGTCACGTCGATGGTCACCGCCCAGGTGGATCCGGAACTCCGGCTCGCCCTCCCAGGAGAGCTCCAGCAACAGGCGGTCCCCGTAGTCGAGACACCGGCGCGACGCGATGGCCCCGGGCTTGGTGAGCAGGAGCGCCGTGCCATCGGTCTGCGCGTCCCTCGCGCCCTCATTCCGATCCATCCACGGGCCCCAGAGGGGCCGCGCCGGACCGTCGGTGTCCGCCAGGGCCGGCGGCAGGAGGTCACCGCACTCCTCGACGGGGATCTGGAACGAGCCGAAGCGGGCGCTCTCGAAGCTCACGGCGCTTCCCTCGATGGAGCGGACGCGGCCACGGAGACTCTGGCGCCGCTTGAGGGACAGGAGGTCCCGCCCCACCTCCGGGAGGAGCGGCAGGCGCTGCCCCTCCGGCGCCACGACCAGCGAGGTGACCGCCTCGAGATCCAGGGTCGCCGGAGCGTCGTAGGGGTCGACCTCGAGGCGCAGCTCCCCCCCCTCGGAGACGACCGCGGGGCCCGAATACTGGGAGTCATCCCGCAGGAGGACCGAGACGGGGAGCACCTCCCGCCCCGCCTCCTGGGTCGCCGCCGCGGGCAGCGCCAGCGCCACCGCCGCCAGCCCACCGAGGATGCTCGGGAACCTGATCATCGCTCGTACACCGGCAGGAGGGTGTACTCGAGGGCTCCGGAGAGGAGCAGCATCGCCGTCTGGTAAGCGGGCCCCTGGAAGGACGCGGCGATGATGATCCGCCCGTCCTCGCCCTGCCGCAGGAGCAGGTCGTTGGTGTTCTTCGCGCTCCACGCACGCCAGGCGGCGTGATCCAGCTGGAAGAGCGCCTGTGAGACGTAGTACCGCGAGTAGCACGGGTGGGCGGAGCTCGTGGACTCCACCGAGCGGGACACCACGTAGCGACGCAGCGCGTCGTCCGCCAGGGGTCGCTTGGCCACGGACCGGCAGAGGGCGACGATCGAGGACCGCGCGAGCGAGTCACCGAACCCGCCGGTCCCCGAGTAGGAGACGGTGCCCGACTCCGTGGTCATGGAGTCGAGGTAAGCGAGGGCGTTCTCGATGGACTCGTCGGGGACCGGTACGCCGGCGTTTCGAGCGCCAAGGAGGCCCATGAGGATCGCCCCGGAGACCGAGGTGTCCGCGTCGGAGGAGCTCGGCGAGTAGCGCCACGCCTTGAACGGGTTCTGCTTCTGGGAGGTGACCGCGCACCGCACGGCCAGCCCCAGGGAGTCCCCGATGGAGCGCTCCAGCTCCAGGTCCTTGTCCTCGAAGAGCCGCTCATCCACGGCGCCGAAGCAGTCCGCGAGGCAGAGCATCGCGAACCCGTGCTCGTACATCCCGCTGCCGATCTGCCCCGAGGTCCGGCTCTGCTGGGCGATGAGCGAGCGGAGGCCGCGGCGGATGCTGTCCGCGTACTTGCCGTGGTTGGGGTCCTCCCCCGACGCCAGCAGCGCCATGATGCAGATCCCGCTCACCCCTGCGCTGCTCTCCCAGGAGCCGCCGTCGGCCTGCTGGCTGATGATGAACTCCGCGCCGCGCTCGTGAAGCCGCCGGTGGGCCGGTGAAACCGGCGCGCCCGTGCGCACCTCCTGCCCCTGCGCCGGGGTGAGGAGCGTTATCAGCACGGCCAGAACGGCGGCGCCCCTCGCCATCAGGATCCGTCCATTCATCGTCCTTCCTCCTCGATTCCAAGGGCCCGCAGCTGGGTCGCCGAGAGCAGTTCGTACAGGTCGACCAGGAGCTCCGGCCTGGGCTGAGTCGACGCCTCCGAGGCATCGAAGCGCAGCGGGAGCCGGAGCGCGCGCCAGGTGGGCGCCGCGCCGATCGCCCCGAGCCCCAGGGCGCCGCGGCTGACCTCCCGACCGACCTCCCGCGCCAGCGCCGCACCCAGCGCCTCGCGCGGCCCGTCCTCGAGCAGGAGGACCTGGTCGAGCTGCGCCAGCATGAGCCTCGTCCGTGCGCGCACCAGGGCCTCGCGGCCACCGCTGGTCCGGGGCGGAGGCGCCGGCGCCTCCGCCCCGTGACGCGTCTCCTCGCGGCGCACGAGCGCCTGCCAGAGGGGCTGCTCCTCGAGGTCAACCACCGCCCGCAGCAGGTTCCGGTCGCCGGCGGAGCGGCGCTCACCCTTCTCGCGGCGGACCCTGCGGCCCATGGCCGTGGCGCCGCTCAGGAGCAGCGCCGCCTGCCCTTCGTCCCAGCCGTGGAACGCGGCCAGCGCCAGCGCTTCCAGCACGAACTCATCCTCCGGGTAGCGGCCGCTCTGGAGCGTCAGGGCCTCCTCGCGCCCCGTGGGTCGATTGGTGGCCCGGCGCATCCGCACCAGCCGGCTGACCTGCTCCCGCACGAGGAGGCTCTTGACCGGATCGGAGGAGGCCACCACCAGGTTCAGGTCGGTGCTCGTGGCGCGCACGCGCTGCCAGCGCGGGTCCCCCATCCACTGAGCGATCGGGCCGCGGAGCGCCTCCGCCTGCGGCTCGCGGAGGCGCAGCTCCACGGCGAGCGCGGTCATGAGCACCTCGACGGACGCCGCCTCCAGGCGCGCCGCCCGCGTCGCGAGGTCGGCGGCGAGGGCCTCCCCCTGCTCAGCCTTCAGCACGCGCGCCCGGGCGACCGCCCAGACCTCCGAGGAGAGGGAGGTCTTCCAGGCAGCCTCCAACCAGTCGGGGTCCGGCGTCTTGGCCGCTCGCTCTGCCTCCTCCACGGTCTCCGCGACGGCCTCCTCCAGCGCGAGGCGCAGGCCCTCCTGCTGGTCCTCCGGGATCCTCGCCACCCGCGCCAGCCACTCCACATGGAGCGCCGCCCGTCCCTTGAGGCACGCCCTCGCCCGCGCCGCGTCCAGATCCACGGCGCCCCGCGCCGCCGCGGCGCGCACCTCCATGGGGAGCCCGGGAGGAACAGCGAGACTCGCCCCGGCGAGGTGGAGCGCCGTGACGACCGAGACGAGGCCAAGGGCCACGTGGCCCCTGCCCCGCGCCCCCGATCCGGATGCTCGACCGAGACTCATCGCTCCGCCTCCAGCCCCTCGAAGTAGCGCTCCAGAGACTCCTGGAACTCCACGGGGATCTTCGAGGGCTCCCCGCGGGCGGCGCGCTTCATGCCGCGCGCCTCGCCCCGCTCGTTGGAGCCCGCGGCGCGGCCGCTGAGGGCCAGCGCGTCGGTG
>CAZEFP010000326.1:0-4688 GCA_964511565.1 uncultured Planctomycetaceae bacterium | reverse complement strand
CGTCGAGCAGGAGGGCCCCGTCGCGTGCGCGGGCACGAACCTCGTCGAGGTCCAGCGCGACCATCGACCGGGCGCAGGTCTCCTCCAGCAGCGGGCGCTCCTTCTTGTTCAGGACCGCGTCGTGGAGGAAGTAGCCCGGCGCCGGCGGCTGCTCGGCGGTGACCATGGCCACGAAGGCCTCCACGTCCGGGGCCTGGAGCGCCGCGTTACCGGTGCGCTGGGCCCCGATCGTCGAGACGGTGTCGCTGCTCAGGTTCTTGCCGCAGAGGGAGCCCGCCCCGTGAGCCGGGTACACCAGCACGTCGTCGGGGAGGGCCATCAGCTTGCCGTGCAGGGAGCCGTGGAGCATGGCGGCGAGCTCCCCCGAGGTCACCCCCACCGAGGCGAGCAGGTCGGGCCGGCCCACGTCCCCGATGAAGAGCGTGTCTCCGGTCAGCACCGCGTGCGGGGGCGCGTCCGGCCCCTCCCGCACCACGTAGCTGACGCTCTCCGGCGTGTGCCCCGGGGTCTCCAGCACGGCGATCCGGACCTGGCCCACCGCCACCTCGTCGCCCTCCTCGAGGGGCACGAAGTCGAACTCGGCCTCGGCTCGGGCCCCCAGGTAGATGGGAGCGCCGTGACGAGCGCGCAGCTCGAGGTGGCCCGCGAGGAAGTCCGCGTGGAAGTGAGTCAGGGCGACGCCCACCAGGCGTAACCCGCGCTCCTCCATGAAGGCCTCATAGACCGCCACGTCTCGCCTGGGGTCGACGATCAAGGCCTCGCCAGCCTCCTCGTCGGCGATGACGTAGCTCGCCTGGGAAAGGCACCCGAGGTAGCACTGGTGGATCAACATCGTCTTTGGTGGCTGGAGAAGCCGCTCGGGTTCAGCGTGGGGAGGGGCTGGCGCTCGCCGGCGCGCAGGCCGCGCGACGGTTCCAGGGCAGGCGGGCCAGCAGGAGGGCCATGCCACAGGAGTTGGTCAGCCCGGCGAAGACGAGCCCCGCGCCGATGAAGCCGGAGAGAGCCGCGAAGCCTGGATGGCGGGTGAGGGCCAGGATCGCCCCTGCAAGGGTCAGGCTCCCGGCGAGGATCCGCACCTGGCGCTCCAGAGAGATCCCGTGCCCCCTCCCCTCCACGACGGGAAGTCCGGCGCCCCGCCACGACTCGAGGCCGCCCTCCACGACGAGCACTCGCCGCGGCGCTCCGGCGACCCGCGCCTGGGCCAGGCGCGCCCGCTGCCCCGTCTGGCAGAAGAGCAGCACCGGGGACAAGACATGGCCCCCGAGAGCTTCCAGCTCCGTCCCGTCCTCCGAGATCTCCCCCAGGGGGATGTTGATCGCGCCGGCGGGGTGCTCCCTGGCGAACTCTCCCGGGGTGCGGACATCGATTCGGATCGCGCCCTCCATCGCTGCGGCAGCAACGGGGCTCGTGGCAGGCAGGGTCAAGGCTGAAGCACCGGGCAGGAAGCCCGGGCCGCTTGAAGGGGCCCGGGCTGGGAGTGGGCAACGGAAGGGCAGGCGCCGCCGGATGGAGTGTTGGTGGGCGTGAGGCCAGTCCCTGGCCTCGGGGGGATGTGAGGTGGTTCGGCCGTCGGGTCAGGCGGCGAAGCGGTCGTGGACGCAGCCGATGATCTTCCCGAGGAGCGGTTCGGCCACGGAGTAGAAGACCCGCCTCCCCTCTCGCTCGCTGCGGAGCAGGCCGCAGCGCTCGAGCAGACGAAGGTGCTCGCTCGTGACGCTGGGTGAGAGCGCCGTGGCCTCCGCGAGGACACCGACGGGGAAGCGCCCCTCGAGCAGGAGGCTGACCAGCCGGAGTCGACCCGGGTGCGCGAGCGTCTTGAGGCACTCGGCGGCACCGTCGAAGTCAACGCCATCCGGCAGGGAGGGGCGCTCGATCGCGCCGCGCTTCGGTGTGGGTCGCCTGGGCATCCGATCGTTATATCGCGCCCTCTCGACATATCAACCCTTCAGGGCGCACGAAATTTCCCGCGGAGAGGAAGTCGTGCGCCGGAGGGTGGGCCCCGCCCCAGCAGGCCCGATCAGGGCGTGAGCGTGAGCACCCAGGCGTTGGTCAGGTTGGAGAGCCCCCCAGCGCAGGGGCCGCCGAGATCCCGGTACCAGACCTGGAAGCCCCAGGTCTCCCCGACCGTCACGAAGACGGGGTTCGAGAGGGAACCGGCGTCCTGGAACAAGCCGGGGCCCGCCGTGAACGCGCCGCCCGCCCCCGTGGGCTCGATCCCGATGCGGAAGATCCCGTTGGATCCCGGGCTCAGGCAGAGTCGGCCATTGTTCCCGGGGGGGTTGATGCCGCTGAAGATCCCGTCCGCCAGGACGACGATCCCGAAGGTGTTCGGGGTCACCTGGCTGACCTGGAGCTCGAGGCTGTCCGTCAGGAGGGAGCTGGTGCCGATCGCGCGGAGCCGGCCGCCTTGCCCCGTGTTGTTCAGGCAGCCCTCGTCGGGTCCGGCGGTGTTCCCGCAGCTCGACTCGGCGGTGTCGTCACAATCGCAATCGGGGTTCCCGACCTCCTCGCACTCGTCGGGGATTCCATTGCCGTCCTTGTCGTCGGAGGCGCCGTTGGCGATGTCGAGCGCGTCCTCGACTCCATTGTCGTTGCAGTCGTCGATGGGCCGCTGCTCTCCGTCACGCAGGTCGCAGGCGACGAGGTCGTCACCCGCGTCGAGTCCCATCCGCTCGGCGTTGAGGTAGATCGCGGGGGTCGAGGTACCAGGCAAGGGCGGCCCGAGCATGTCCGCCTCGCTGATCGGGATACCGAAGCGGCTGTCCGGCTGACCGATCACGGCAGATCCCCTTCGGACGGAGTAGAGGAGCAGATCGCTGGCCGGCCCCTGGGTGCCAAGCCAGTCGAACGGAGCCTGCGAGGGCTGGTATCCAGGCACCCCGTTCTCCCGGAGCACGAGGGCGTCGATGTCGTCGGAGTTCGCGCCCGCCGCGTCCAGTCCGAGGATGTCGGCCGACGCGTACAGGAGCGTCTGGCCCTGCCCGGTCAGCACGATGACGTCGCCGCCCCGGAAGGGGAAACCGTTCGGGTCCGTCTGGTTCCCGGCGGAGTTCGCCACCGGAACGTTGGGCTGATTCGGGTCGCTGAACCCGGCCTCGAGGGAGAAGAAGTACGGAAGGCTGGGCGCCCCCATGCTCCGCAGGTCGAGGCTGTCCAGGTTGTCTCCGGTCTCGGGGACCTGGGGACTGGGGACGATCGGCTCCTTCAGGCCCACGCCCGGTGCGATGGCGGGCCCCTGGGTGGTCGAGCCCTCCCCGTTCCCGTCCCGCACGAGCGTGTTCTCTCCGAGGGCGAACAACGGTCCGGGTGTGTCGATCGCCGTGACGTAGATGTCCGCCGCTGCCTCGAAGAAGGCCGCCTCACCGGTCACGCTGCGCGGCCCCCCTGTGGTGAGCCCCGTCGCGAACTCGTCCACGGAGAAGTACAGGTCGTAGGTGTACCCAGGGAACGCCTGCAGCAGCGCATCCCGGCCGTACGAGGCGGCGTCCAGCTCGATACCGCAGGAGAACCCCGGCGCGTGCCCCACGCACTGGGTGTAGAAGTTCAGGAAGTTCGCGGGCACGGCCACGGGCGCGAGGGGCGTGAAGAACGTCGGCCCGACGACCCTCAGCAGATCCCCCTCCGTGACGAGCAGGCCGCCCTGGTTGGGCTGCTGGCTGATGGACGGCCCCTGGGAGTCCATGGAGAACAGCACCTCGCTGGGGGGCGGCCCCTGCTGCGGCGTCGAGTGAGCCGCCGCGGTGAGAAGGACCCCGGACGCGAACTGGAGGATGGGCGACTTGCGGTTGGGCATGACTTGGCGCGAGCAGATGGAGCAAGGACCAAGTCTACGGTCCCCGTTCAGAAACTCGGGGAGCCCCGTCCCGGTACGACACACCCCCCTGGCACCCCCTGGGTGAGAGGTGGCTCAGCGAGCGCTGGAGTCCAGTTCGAGCCGCTGCTGTTCCGCAGGGTCGAGCTCACGCGGGCGGTGGAGTCGGGCGAGCTCGACCCCACGGAGCGGCCACATGGCGACGGTGCCGTCCTCGGAGACGCTCACCCCGTGCCCGCCGATCCCTGCGTGAACGTCGTTCACGGCGCCCTCGTGCTCGGTGTACCACGTCACCAGCGCGCCGCTCGCCGCATCCCAGACCAGCACGGTCCCGTCCACCGATCCGGTCAGGATGAGGGGCTCATCACCGGTCGCCACGGCCACCGCGGTGTGCTCTCCGCTGTGTCGCCGCTCCGGGAAGATCCGGGCGGAGTCCTCCGTCGTGAACGCCGGCGCGGCGTCCACGCGCACCGTGGACCAGGACCGCCCGATGGCGACGACCCGGGTCCCGTCACCGAGGTAGCGGGACCAGCGATGGCCCATCACCTGGCGTCCAGGGGCCGCCGCGCTGCCATCCGCAACGGTCCACTCATCCAACCACCGCTCACGACTCGACGAGAGCAGGCGCGCACCGTCCGCCGAGACATCGAGGGCAGACACCGCCGCCGACCGCTTCCCCCGGAACCGTCCGGCGGCCAGCGGCGTCGCCCCCCAGCGGAGCTGAAGCCCGCCGTCGACCAGGTCGAACACCGAGACGTTGCCCTCTTCATCCCCGACCGCGATCCACGCGCCCCCGGGGTCCAAGGTCACCGCGCAGGCACCATCGAGCACGGCGTCGAGCGGCAGGAACTGGCGCACCGCCTGCCACGGGGCGCGT
>CAZEFP010000325.1:0-4693 GCA_964511565.1 uncultured Planctomycetaceae bacterium | reverse complement strand
CGGCTTGCCGGCAAGGACGGGGCCCACCAGGACGAGGAGGACCAGGAATCCGAGGATCGGGAAGGCCGCCGTCATGGCCTCCGCCACCCGGCGCACCACCACGGACCACCCCGCGCTCGTCACGTGCTGGAGCAGCGTGAAGAACAGGGCGCCGAGGCTGATCGACAGGAAGAAGACGATGGCCACGAGCATGGAGTGCCCGAAGTGGCGCATCTCGTCACCCGCCGACGTCCCGAGGGCTAGGGTCGCGGCGAGGCCGGCGAGGCCGACGCCCAGGCCGATCATGGCGGGCTTCGACAGGCCGGACACCGTCACTTGGTCGGTGGTGGGAATTTCGATGGGTCCGTGCATGGAGCTGCGAGTGGTCGCTGTCTCGAGGGCGCGGGAGGGCCGTTAGAGGGTCGGGAAAGGGGCGGGGAACGGAGGGATCAGCGAGCCTCGCCAGCGGGCTCGGTGCCGCCGGCGGGGGCGTCGACGCTGGCCTCCGAGAGCCGCACGTCTTTGATGGTCGGGACGGGCTCGAAGTCGACGCCCTCGGGGAGGTCCGCCGGAGCCTTCGGGAGAGCCTGGGACGCCTGGATGGCGCGGACGAAGGCCACGATGGCCCAGCGATCCTTGGGGGTGATCTGAGATCCGTACCCCTTCATGGAGCTGATGCCCTGGCTGGCGATGTGGAACAGCTCGCCGTTGGAGTAGCCCTTGGCGGAGTCGGACTGGAGCGCCTTGGGCGACACCCACCCCCACTGCTCGGCGTCGATGGCCTTGGCCCGCAGCGCCACCGCCCCGAGGCCGTTGCCCTGGGCACCGTGGCAGACGCCACAGTAGATGCCATAGCGCTCACGCCCACGCTCGAGCAGCGCCTCGTCCACGACCACCGCGGTCGGGAAGGACTGGAGCCACTCGAACTTGTCGCCGCCCATGGCGCCGGCCTCGTAGGTGGCGCGGGGCGGGACCGCCGAGCCCTGGGCGACGCCGAAGTAGAGCTCGAAGTCGTCGCGCAGCTCGCCGCGCGGGATCGTGCCCTCCACGGGCAGGCGCATGGAGCGCCCGTCCTCGAAGCCTTCCCACCCGGTCTGGGTCTTGCGCTTCCGCTGGAAGTCCATGTCCGGCCACACGTGGTAGCGCGGCTTCTCGGACGTGGCGAAGCGCCCCTTGACGGCGAGCGAGAGCGGGATGAACGTCGCGCAAGTGACCAGCGCCATCACCGCGTGGAACCACAGCGGGAGCGCGGCCCTCGAGGTGTCGACGGGGCAGTCCTCCATCTCGGAGGTGTTGGCCCCCAGGATCGCGCGTACGCGGTCCGCGTCGAAGTTCGGGTCCTTCGCCTCCACGCAGATGGCGAAGCGGTCCGCGGTCACCCGGCGGAACTTCGGCAGCTTGTGGAGCGGGTTCGACAGGTGCGGGAGCTTGTTGAGCCCCAGCATCGCGAAGAACGCCGTGTACGCCGAGAACAGGATGACCACCTCGAAGGTGACCGGGATGTTCGCCGGCAGGCTCCAGTTGGGCTTGCCGCTGATGAGGAAGACGTAGTCGTACGCGTTGGTGTACCACTGCAGCAGCAGGCCGCAGGCCATCCCCGTCAGGCCCATGCCGAGCACGATCCAGGGCAGGATCGTCGGCTTGGTCCCCATCGCCTCATCGATCCCGTGGACCGGGAAGGGCGTGTAGGCGTCCCACTTCTTGTACCCAGCGTCGCGGACCTTGCGGGCCGCGGACATCACGCTATCGACATCGTCGAAGTAGGCGACGACCCCGTGGATCTCGTCGTTCTTCTTCTGGTCTGACATCTGTTTCAGCTCCGTTGAGTCGTTGACGGCTCAGGCGTCGTGGCGGGAAGCGGGTGCGGCGGCGGAGCCGCCTGCGGAATGACTTTCACCGTGGTCCTCGCCATGGGCGTGGGCCTGCGGCATGACCGTCTTGACCTCTGCGATCGCCACGACGGGCAGGAAGCGCAGGAAGAGCAGGAACAGCGTGAAGAAGAGGCCGAAGCTGCCAATGAACATCGTGACGTCCACCCAGGTCGGGCTGAAGTAGCCCCAGCTCGAGGGGACGAAGTCGCGGCTGAGCGAGGTGACCGCGATCACGAAGCGCTCGAACCACATCCCGATGTTCGTGGTGATGCTGACGATCATCACGACCCAGAGGTTGGCCCGGAGCTTCTTGCTCCAGAACAGCTGCGGAATGATCACGTTGCACGTGACCATGATCCAGTAGGCCCACCAGTAGTTGCCGAAGGCGCGGTTGACGAAGGCGAAGCTCTCGTACTGCACGCCGCCGTACCAGGCGATGAAGAACTCGATCGAGTAGGCGTAGCCGACCATCAGGCCGGTGGCCATCAGGATCCGGCACATCACGTCGATGTGCCGCATGGTGATGATGTGCTTCAGCCCGAAGAACTGTCGCGCCGGGATCATCAGCGTCAGCACCATCGCGAAGCCGCTGAAGATGGCGCCCGCGACGAAGTAGGGCGGGAAGATCGTGGTGTGCCAGCCCGGGAGCTGGGAGACCGCGAAGTCGAAGGAAACGACCGAGTGCACCGAGAGCACGAGGGGCGTCGCCAGGGCCGCCAGCAGCAGGTAGGCCCGCTCGTAGACGTGCCAGTGACGCGACGAGCCGGTCCAGCCCAGGGAGAAGATCCCGTAGGCGATCCGGCGGGTGTTGTTCACCGCGCGGTCCCGGAAGGTGGCGAGGTCGGGGACCATGCCCATGTACCAGAACAGCAGCGACACCGAGGCGTAGGTCGACACGGCGAACACGTCCCACAGCAGCGGGCTGCGGAAGTTCGGCCACATGGCCATCTGGTTCGGCAGCGGGAACAGCCAGTAGGCGACCCAGACGCGGCCGATGTGGATGCCCGGGAACATGCCCGCGCACACGACCGCGAAGATCGTCATGGCCTCGGCCGCCCGGTTCACCCCCGTCCGCCAGTTCTGGCGGGTCAGGAACAGGATCGCCGAGATGAGCGTGCCCGCGTGACCGATGCCGACCCAGAAGACGAAGTTGACGATGGGCCAGCCCCAGTAGGCGGGGTTGTTGTTGCCCCAGACCCCGACGCCCGTGGTGATCAGGTGCAGGATCAGCATCCCGAGCATCCCGAGCAGGGAGACCGAGATGGCGAAGCAGATGATCCAGGCGCGGTTGGTCCGCTCGACCGGGATCTCCGCGATGCCGGCGACCGCGTCCGTGACGCTGGAGAAGTCCTCGTTCACGCCCTCGACGAGGGAGGGGCGCACGCTCGGGTCGTCTTGGCCCGAGGGCTGACTCCCGAAGGCAGAGGGATCAGTGATCGTCATGGCTGTTGGCCTCCTCACCGTTGTGGCTGTCTCCGTGGTCGTCGTGGCCGTGGCCGTCGTGGCCGTGGCCGTGGCCACCCTGGCCGTAGGTCGCGGGGTCGTAGTCCTCGCGGCCCTTCACGCCCTGGGGCATGGCCTCCGCGAGGCCCTCGTTCGGGTTCGAGATGCGCGCGAGGTACTGGGTGCGCGGGCGGATGTTGAGCTCCGCCAGCATGGAGTAGTCCCGGCCCAGTGCCTGCTTCTTGGAGACCTTCGACTCGGGGTCGGTCAGGTCACCGAAGTGGATGGCGCCCGAGGCGCACGCCGCCTGGCAGGCCGTGATGACCTCACCGTCGCGGATCTTGCGGTCCTCGTTGCGCGCGGTGATGCGCGCCTCCGAGATCCGCTGCATGCAGTAGGTGCACTTCTCCATGACGCCCCGGCTGCGGACCGTGACGTTCGGGTTCTGCGCCAGCTGGAGCCGCTTGTGCTCCGGCTTGTCCATGTACTTCGTGTAGTGGAAGTAGTTGAAGCGCCGCACCTTCACCGGGCAGTTGTTACCGCAGTAGCGCGTGCCGATGCAGCGGTTGTAGACCATGTCGTTGGTCCCTTCCTCGCCGTGCACCGTGGCCGCGACCGGGCAGACCTGCTCGCAGGGCGCGTTCTCGCACTGCAGGCAGTTGATCGGCTGGGTGACCGCGTCCACGGTCGAGGCCTCGTCGGCGTCGCCCTGGAAGTAGAGGTCGATGCGCATCCAGTGCATCTCACGCCCGCGCTTGACCTGCTCCTTGCCGACGATCGGGATGTTGTTCTCCGACTGGCAGGCGACGACGCAGGCGTTGCAGCCGTTGCACGTCGACAGGTCGATGGTCATCCCCCACTGGTGGGTGCCGTCGTAGACCTTCTGGTCGAACAGCGAGGTGAGCTTCGGCACGTGATAGACGTGCTCGGTGAAGTTCGGGTCCTCCTTCCACTGCTCCTCGGTGCCCTCCATGGCCAGCTTGTAGAGGCGCTCGCGGCGCCCCTTCATGCCGATGGCGTCGATCAGGTGGTGCTCCTGGGTCGTGGCGAACGTGTAGTCGCCGGACCCCTTCGCGATGGAGGCGCCGGTGGCGATCCCCATCCCGTCGGTGCCGCGCAGCGCGTAGGCGTCGAAGCCGGCCGCGCTCACCTCCGCCTTGTCGGAGCCAGCCACCAGGCCAGCGGCGCGACGCCCGTAGCCCAGGGAGATCGCGAGGCTGTCCTCGGCCTGCCCGACGGCCACGAAGGCCGCGGCCTCAAGGGTCCGCCCGTTGAGGGTCACCTCGACCATGTCACCGGTCGTCACCCCCATACCGTCGGCGGTCTTCTTCCCGATCATGACCGCGTTGTCCCAGGTCATCTTCGTGGTGACGTCCGGGAGCTCCTGCAGCCAGCCGTTG
>CAZEFP010000324.1:0-4695 GCA_964511565.1 uncultured Planctomycetaceae bacterium | reverse complement strand
GGTCTTCGTCCTGACGGGCGCTGGCGCCGGCGATCGCCGAGGTCGCGCCGAGGGCAGTGGCCACGCCGGCGGCCCGCAGGACCTGGCGACGGCTCGCGCCGGCTCGGAGTTCGTCAGAGGAGGAGTCGATGGGAGATTGGGTCATTCGTCGCGGTGTCGTTGAAGGGACGCGTCGGGCCAGGGCGGGCCCGGCGGAGAGGTGCCCGACGGAACGGGCGCCGCCCCATCGTGCGGGAAGCGCTCCCCGACGCAAGGCTCCTCATCTTCGCCTCCGAAGAAGAGCCCGCGCTCCAGGTCCACCACGCCGGTCGCCAAGGGCCCGAGGACCAGGCGCGCCGTGGCCAGGGCGTCGGCCTCCGCCGCGGTGGCGGCGGCCATCACGGCGGCGCGGGGTGAGGGCAGCGGGAGGCCGGAACGAGGATCGATCACGTGCCCGTACTGCATCGCACCGTGCCCCGGCCCCGCCTCGAGGAGCCCCTCCAGCGGCTCCCCATCCAGGACCCCTGACTGATAGGCGTCCCCCGAGGTCGCGATCGCGGCCCGGGCGAGGAGGAACCGCAGGCTCCTCGGTGACTTTTCACCGAAGGGCAACACTTCCACCCTCCATCCCTCCTCGCCCGGGGGCGGGTCCAGGGCCCGCAGGTCACCGCCCCCGTCCATGAGCGCGCTCCGGATCCCGTGGGCCTCCACCGCCGCGAGGGCCTCGTCCACCGCAACGCCCTTGGCCACGCCCCCGAAGTCGAGGCGCAGCTCGGGGTTCTCGATGCGGCACCTGGGCCGCGCCCCGTGCCCCTCGTAGGCCACCTGCTCGGCCCATCCCAGCGAGCTCGACGCGGCGGCCCAGGCGGACGATTCGGGCCAGCGCCGCTGCCTCAGCGCCCGCCGCCAGCGCCGCGTCATCGCCCCCACGGTAGGGTCGAAGGCCCCCCTCGAGAGGGGCACGAGGCGATCCGCGGCCCCCATCACCAGCCCGAGCTCGTGGGAGACCTCGACCCACTCTCCTGCGCTCACCAACGGCAAGCGGCGGGCCTCGCTGTCGGCCGAGTAGTCCGTCGCCGCCTCCTCGATCCGGTCCACCCGCTCGAAGGCCGCCGCCGCTGCCCGGTCCGCGAGGTCGGGGTCGCGCTCGACCAGGGTGAGTCGAAAGAGCGTCCCCATGGCCCGGTGCTCGTACGTCCGCAGGCCCGGATCCGGGGCCCTGCCCTGGGGCGCGGCGGCGGAGCGCTCACCGCCCCCCGGGCCAGCGAGGCACCCCGGCAGGAGCGCCGCCAGGGCGACCACCACGACGGCGCGCCGCACAGCGCTCGAAGAAGACCCGTGGCGTCGATGGACCATCTCCCCCAGACTACGTCGGCCCCATCCACTCCATGACGCCCCCATGACGATTCGACGCTCGCTCTTCCGACTTCGATCCACCTGCATCGCCGTCCCGCTCCGCGCGACCGCCCTCGGCGCGCTCCTGTGCGGCGCCGCTGCGGCCCAGGAGGACGGCCAGAAGGTCTACCCCGACCCGCCCCCCGGCCCGCCGCCCGTGACCAAGGTCGAGGGCGCCGACGCCAAGGACGAGGCCAGCATGAAGGCCTACGCCGAGACCATCACCGGCACGGACGTGACGTTCAAGCTGACCCCGATCCCGGGTGGCGAGTTCCTCATGGGGAGCCCCCCGGACGAGGAGGGCCGGAACGCCTTCGAGGGCCCGCAGGTCAAGGTCCGCGTCTCGCCCTTCTGGATGGGGACCCACGAGGTCGCGTGGCGGGAGTACAGCCAGTACATGGACTCCCTGGACATGCGGGCCCGCACGGCCGCAGACGGCGGCAACCGCTCCGAGCAGGACCCTTGGTCCGATGCTGTGAGCCGCCCCACGCCTCCCTACGTCCCCATGGACTTCGACATGGGCGTCGATGGCTACCCCGCGATCTCCATGACCCAGTTCGCGGCGAAGCAGTACACGAAGTGGCTGACCATGAAGACCGGCCGCTTCTATCGCCTCCCCACGGAGGCCGAGTGGGAGTACGCCTGCAGGGCGGGGACCACCGGCGCCTTCTCGTTCCCCGAGGGCGAGCTCGATGACCACGGCTGGTGGTTCGACAACTGCGACGGCCAGTACATGAAGCTCGGCACCCTCAAGCCCAACCCCTGGGGCCTCCACGACATGCACGGCAACGTGGCCGAGTGGTGCCTGGATGCCTTCTCGAACGACGGCTACGCCGACCTGGCGGAGCAGGCCAAGTCCGGCCCGGTGGTGGACCCGATTCGCTGGCCCAAGGCCCTCTACCCACGCGTCGCCCGCGGCGGGCACTGGGACGATGACCCGGAGCGACTCCGGAGCGCCGCGCGTCGCGGCTCCAACGACGATTGGAAGGTCCAGGACCCCCAGCTCCCCAAGAGCATCTGGTATCACACGGACGCTCCGTGGCTGGGGTTCCGCGTCGTCCGACCGCTCAACCCGCCGCCCCCCTCCGAGTGGGCGCGCTACCACGACTCCGACCTGGATTCGATCACCAAGATCTACGAGCGGCAGCGACGCGCCGAACGCTGACGCCTCACCGTCCCGAAGACGACCCCACGCACGCCCCACCCTCGCCACGTTCCCATGAGCACTCCCTCCTCCTCCCTCGACCGCCGCACCTTCATCCAGGGCGCCGGCACGCTCGCAGCAGCCTCCCTCTCCGCCGCCCCCTCCCTCGCCGCGGCGCAGGAGTCGGCCGCGGGTGACGCGGAGCTCAGGGTGGCCCTGATCGGCTGCGGCGGCCGTGGCACCAGCGCCTGCGGTCAGGCCCTGAACACGGGCAACACGCGGCTCGTGGCCATGGCCGACGCCTTCTCCGACCGGATGGAGGAGTCCCTCTCGAACATCTCCGCGGCCCACCCCGACGCGGTGGACGTGCCCGAGGAGCGCAAGTTCGTGGGCTTCGACGCCTTCAAGAAGGCGATCGACGAGGACGTGGACGTCGTGATCCTGACCACGCCGCCGGGGTTCCGACCGGAGCACTTCGACTACGCCGTCTCCAAGGGCAAGCACATCTTCATGGAGAAGCCGGTGGCCGTGGACGGACCGGGGATCCGCACGGTCATGGAGGCCGCGGCGGTCGCCAAGGAGAAGAAGCTCTGCGTGGGCGTCGGGCTCCAGCGGCACCACAGCTTCAAGTACCAGGACACGGTCCGCGCCATCGAGGACGGGGCGATCGGAAAGCCCGTGGCGCTGCGCGTCTACTGGAACAGCGGCGGCGTCTGGGTCAAGCCCCGCAAGCCCCAGTGGAACGAGATGCAGTACCAGATGCGCAACTGGTACTACTTCAACTGGCTGTGCGGGGACCACATCGTCGAGCAGCACATCCACAACATCGATGTCTGCAACTGGGTAAAGGGCGGCCCGCCCGTCAAGGCCCAGGGAGTCGGCGGGCGCCAGGTCCGCACGGGGGTGGAGTTCGGCGAGATCTTCGATCACCACATGGTCGAGTTCACCTACGCCGACGGCACCAAGCTGCTGTCGGAGTGCCGCCACCAGAAGAACACCTGGGGCTCCGTCAGCGAGCACGCCCACGGCACGAAGGGGACGGCGACCTTCAGCCGCTACTCGATCGAGACTGAGGGCGAGAAGTGGCGCTATCGCGAGGAGGTCAAGAACCCCTACCAGGTCGAGCATGACCGGCTCTTCTCGGCCATCAGGAGCGGCGCAGAGCACAACGAGGCCGAGTACGGAGCGACCTCAACCATGACCTCGATCCTGGGCCGCATGGCGACCTACAGCGGCAAGGAGGTGGACATGGAGAAGGCCCTCGCCAGCGAGACCGACCTCATGCCCGAGCGCCTCGCCTGGGACGCGGCCCCCAAGGTCCTCCCCCTCGCCGACGGCTCCTATCCCATCCCGACCCCCGGCGTCTCTGAGCCCTACTGATTGCACCCCTCATGAAGTTCCTCCTCCTTGCAGGCCTCGCCGGCCTCAGCGCCGTGGCCGCGGTTCCCACCGCAGACCTCAGTCCTCTTCCGGGGGCGCCCACAACCGCCGCGGACGATGATGAGTCCGAGCTCGACAAGCGCATGCTGGCGATCAAGGCTCAGGTGCGCACCCTCCGACGGAGCCTGCGTGACACCGAGAAGAACGCCGACTCGCTCGAGGCCCTGCACGCGCTGCAGGTCGCGGCCCTCGAGGCCAAGACCATGGAGCCCCGGCGCGCCGCGGGCGTGCCTGAAGGGGAGCGTCCGGCGTTCGTGCAGGCCTATCGCCAGGAGATGATCCGCTTCACGATGGTGGCCCTCGAGACCGAGGCCGCGCTGCTGGCGGGAGACCAGGAGAAGGCCGGTGAGCTGTTCAGCGCCCTGCGGGACCTCGAGGACCCCGCCCACGAGCGCTTCACCGAGGACGGCTAGTCCTCGGTCCGTGGAGCGAGACCCCATGAGCGGGGCGGAAGCGTGGCGGCTTCCGCCCCGCACTTCGTATGGCCTCTGACCTGGACCCTCTACTCCACGGTCCAGCCGGCAAGCACCTGCTGGAGGTCTCCCGAGTGGCTTCCGAGCCGCACGCTGTAGGTTCCTGGCGCAACGGCCCACGCCCGCACCGGGCTCGACCCGCAGCGCACCGTGTAGACCGGCTCACCCGTGGCCTCGTCCACCAGCTGCAGCAGTGGGCGCTCCACTCCATCCAGGACCAGCGGAGCGGAGTGAGCAACGGGCTCCGGCCCCTGCTCAAGAACA
>CAZEFP010000323.1:0-4709 GCA_964511565.1 uncultured Planctomycetaceae bacterium | reverse complement strand
AGGCGCCGCCCGCCGAGGCCCTCGCCACCACCGATGCGGCGCCGGGTCAGGGAAGCGCCGCGCCAGAGGCGTCTGCGCCGAAGGTCGATATCGCCGCCGACCTCTCGGCAGGCGTGACCGTCGAGTGGCCCGATGACGTGGGCGCGGGCGCGGGCGCAGATGCCACCGTGGCCTCCGTGGCCGGCCGCACGATCAGCGTCTCGGACCTGATCATGAAGCTGGTCATGCGGGACGCGGACCTGGCCCGCGGGCTCCTCGACGACCTGCTCCTCTCCCGGATCGTGCTGCTCGAGGCCGGGGCGCTCGGGCTCGAGCCCCCCGCCCAGGACGTCCAGGCCCGCGTGAACCAGGCGCTCGACGCCGTGGAGGCCCGGGCCAGGAAGGCTGGCGCGCCCGACCTGGCGTCCTTCGTCCGGGCCCAGCTGGGTGTGGAGCCCGACTCCTACCTCCGAGAGCTCAACGCGGACGCCGCGATCGACGCCCTGGCCCCGCGGTGCATCCGCTCCTGGCTGATGTCCTGTGACCGCAGGGAGGTGCGCGCCATGTCCGTCGAGGGGCGCGCGGCGGCGGACGAGGCCATGGCCAGGCTCGCGCGGGGCGAGGCCTTCGAGTCGGTGGCGCGGGACCTCTCCGTGGACGCCTCCAGGGACAAGGGAGGGCGCATTCCGCCCCTCGTCCGAGGGGAGAGCCGGCTCGCGAGGGCCGCCTTCGCCACCGAGGTCGGGTCCTGGACGGGGCCCATCCGTGAGGGCGAGCTGATGCTGTTCCTCGAGGTCGAGGCGATCCCCGAGGTGGTCGAGGGCACCTGGGCCGAGATCGGTGACGCGGTGGAGGCGAGCCTGAAGGCCGAGCCGGTGGAGGACGCCGAGTTCTGGCAGTGGAAGGAGGCGATGACCCGCAGGCACGACGTGGACACCGGGCCGTTCCAGGAACTCATCCGGTGAGCTGGGTCCCTGGAAGAAGCGCGGGCGCGGGGCGTGAGCGCGCTTGAATTGGGGGCTCGAGATCGCCACTCTCGGACCATGGACGACGCGCTTGTTGGAGCGGAACTCGAGGACATCGAAGCGACGGCTGTGATGGAAGAACCGAACGACTCCGCCGGGGAGGTCGAGCCCGAGGGCGAGACTCAGCCCGAGGCTGACGCCGGCCCCGAGCAAGCCCGCGCCGCCGAGTCCGCGGGGGACGGCCCCGAGGACCCCACGGAGGAGGAGGAGGCCGAGGCACGCGGCCCCGGCCCTGGCGCAGACCTCTCGGATGAGCAGCTGGAGGAGCGGGCCCTTGCGCTGCTCTTCGCCTCTCCCGATCCCCTCTCCGTGGGGCGCCTGGTCAGCCTCCTGGAGCGTCCGCCTGCCGCTCGCGTCCGCGCCGCCATCGAGTCCATCGGGCACCGCCTGCAGTCGGCGGGGCTCCCGCTCCAGCTGCGGGGGATCCGAGGCGGTTACATGGTCATGACCATCCCCGAGATGGGGGAGGTCGTGGGGCGCCTCGCGCGCGGGCCCGCCATCGAGCGCATCAGCCCGGCGGCCCTGGAGACGCTCTCGATCGTGGCGTACCGGCAGCCGGTGACCAAGGCCGAGATCGAGGCCATCCGCGGCGTGCAGGCAGGCCCCATTCTTCGGTCCCTGGTGGACCGGGGGCTGGCACGCGTGACCGGCAGGGCCGACGTTCCGGGGCACCCGCTCCAGTACGGGACCACCAAGGACTTTCTGGACCGCTTCGGGCTCATGGGCCTGGACGATCTCCCCAGGGACGCCGAGCTGGCCCGGGACTGACCGCCCCAGGCGGAGCCCCGGAGACCCTCCTGGGGCACCCTCGGGCCGAGGGAGAGTCTCCCCACGACGTCCTGGTCCCCCGCGGCCGGGTGGAGTCATGGAGCGGTCGGCCGTCCCGTTGTCGCGCTCCGGGGGGGCGCCGGGCCGAACGGGAGTGACCCAGGCCCCGCGGCGGCTGTTGCCTCGCTCCATCGGCGCCCCGTACACTCTTGCGCCGCCCGTTTGGCGAGCACAGCTGCGCGTGCAGCGGACTCCCTGTTCACGCGCCCCTAGCGGTCCGATGGACCGTCTCCCGACTCGATCCCATGTCCGAAAAGCCCCAGAACCCCGGCGCCACGACCCAGAAGCAGCACGAGGATGACCTGATCGTTGTCCCGGAGGGGCAGAGCCGCCTCCGCTACATCGCCACGATCGGTCTCGTCCTGTTCCTTCTGATCATCTTCGTCGTCGCCGACACCTTCCAGTCGGCCCTCACCGGCGGCGGCGGTGCGCAGGAGGACCCGACCTACATCACCTGGAACGACCCGGTCACGGGCGCTCCCAAGCAGGTCCAGGAGAAGGATTTCTTCGACACGAGTCGGAAGCTGAGCATGATGGCCTCCACCGGCATCTTCCAGCCCTTCAGCCTGAGCTACGGTGACCAGGATGGCGCCTCCAGGGGCCGGCGTAATCTTGCCGAGGAGGACGTTGCGTCGTTCCTCGTGCTGGAGTCGATGGCGACGGGCTCGGGACTCGCGGTCAGCAACGAGGAGCATCGGGCCCTTCTCGAGGTGGCCTTCGGCACCGCGCAGCAGCTGCGGGCGACCGCCGCGCGGGCGGGGATGACCGTGGAGCAGTTCGAGAAGGTCATCCGGCGCTGCGAGCTCGTGCAGAAGCTCGTCCAGCTGATGTCACGCTCCTTCATGGTGCCTGACGCCGCCGCGATCGAGGCGGCCTGGCAGGAGGAGAACCCGCTCTTCAAGTTCCAGGTGGTCACGACCGCGACCGAGCCCTTCCTGGACACCGCACGCGCGGAGGCCCCGGACGACGAGGCGCTCGCCGCCTGGTTCCACGAGCTGCCCATCTTCCGCCAGCAGACGCTGTTCACTCAGCCCACGGTCACCCCTGACGTCGCCTACGTCTCCCTCGAGGAGGGCGCCGGCTTCGACCCGGCGGCGCTCCTCGCGGCCTATCCCGCGCCCGAGGGGACCGACCTCGAGGAGCAGGCTCGCAGCTACCACATCCAGAACCGCAGCACCCGCTTCCGGGTGCCGCCGGAGAAGCAGAACGAGGCGGTCCAGGGCGAGGACGGCCAGCTGGTGGTGCCCGATGCCCCCAAGATGTTCTACGACCTCGAGGAGGTGCGAGAGCGGGTCGACTTCGAGGCTCCGATCCACGCAGCCATGCGCGCGTCGCTCACCGACCTCCAGGACCGCGCCACCCAGGGGGAGGAGATCGACCTCTCCGCCGAGGCGGCCAAGTACGGGCTGACCTTCGTGGAGGGCCCCGAGGGCGGCCTCGAGCGCGAGGCCATCATGACCCAGGAGGTCTGGGGTTCACCGATGATCGCGGGTCAGCTCATCTTCGCCGAGGAGGGTTCATTCCTTCCCAGCGTCATGGTGGGTGAGAACGCGATCGTCATCGCTCGCTCGCGGGTCAAGCGGGATCGCGAGGAGCCGCCCTTCGCGGAGATCCGCGACGACGTCGTGGAGATGTGGGCCGAGGAGCGCTCCAAGGAGATCGCCGTGGAGACCCTCGACTACCTCCGGCTCACGCTGGCCGTGAAGCCGGACGAGGTCGAGGCTGCCGACTGGCGACCGGAGATCAGCGAGGCGGACCTCCGCACCGCGGCCGCAGAGGCGGGCTACTCGGTGGCCGAGCGGGACTGGCTCGAGCGCAACGCGGTCCCGAACGACGACTTCAACGCGGCCACCCCGCTCCAGCGCTTCCTGCGCGGCAACGTGGACATGCACGGCCTCGAGGCGGGCCAGGTGGCTCCGGCCGTCGCCAGCCCCGCGGGCGACGAGGCGTACCTCGTGCGCATGGAGGGCACGAAGGACCAGCCGATCGAGGAGATCGGAGCCCAGGGGCTGCTCTCCGCTCGTCAGCGGGCCCGCATCGACGGGTTCACCGCCTTCGGCGAGAAGGTTCTCCTCGGGGACGGCCCGTGGATGACCGAGACCGCCATGCTCCGCTTCCCCGAGCGGGAGCGCCGCGAGGCCGAGAAGGCCGCGAGCGGGGACTGACCGTCCGGCGGTTGCGCCGCCGCGCGGGCCAGGACGGCACGCGAGGTGTCGAGGGGGAGGGGACGCGAAGGCGTCCCCTCCTTCGTGCCCGTGCCCTGGCCCGGGCGAGTCGGGAGGGCGCGCGCGGAAGGCCGTCGACCGGCGCGGTCAGGCGCTCTTCAGGATGACCCGGAAGACAGAGCCACCACCCTCGCGCGGGTGGACCGACACCTTGGCGCCCATGGCCCGCGCCTGAAGCGCCACGAGGTGAAGCCCAAGTCCCGTGCCCTTCGTCTTGCGCGTGGCCTCGTCGCCCAGCCGCCGGAACGCCTCGAAGATCCGCCCCCGGTCCTCCTCTGCGATGCCCGGCCCGCGGTCCAGGACCTCCATCACGGCCCTGGATTTTCGGTCCATCCGGGTCCGTACGAGGATCGCGCGCTCCCCCTGCGGGTCCGGGATGCCGTCCCCACCCGGCTCGGGCGCGGCGTACTTGCGGGCGTTCTCCACCAGGTTGGTAAGGATCACATGGATCCCCTCGGGGAGCAGCTGGACCTTGGGGAGGCCCTCGGCGAGGTCGAACTCGAGGTCGTCCGCCGCGGTCCCTCCGACGAGCTCGAGGCTGGGTCGCACGGACATCACCTCGGCGTTGAGGGACCCTGGCGAGGGCTGGTGATCCTGGTCGGAGAGTCGGCGCCTGAGGAGGACGCGGTCCACCAGCTGGTCGAGGCGGTCC